>JAYVSL010000148.1:0-9209 GCA_043775355.1 Planctomycetota bacterium | reverse complement strand
ACCGGCATTGGCATGAGCGCTGACGCCTGCGGCCGCATGTTTCAGGCTTTTTCACAGGCGGAAACGTCGACCGCGCGCAAATACGGCGGCACCGGATTGGGCCTCGCGATTTGCAAACGCTTAGTCGAATTAATGCGCGGAACCATTGGTGTCACCAGCGTGCCTGGACGTGGTTCGATCTTTTCTTTCAGCGTGGCGCTGCAACCCGATGGCGTCAGCAGTGCGCCTATTTTTCCGTTGCCCGCTTGCGCCCGAGTGCTGATTGCTGCCAGCGACTATCTCAGTCCGTGGCTTACTCAGGCGGTCACCCACTGGGGCGGCACGGCGTTGTCGGCAACCAGCGTGGTCAGTGACGGAAATGCGCTTCGCCTCGCTTTGCAAGCTGAGCCGCCCGCGTTGGTGGTGGTCGATCGCCGACTGCCAGGCCTTGGCGAGCACGATGTCTGCAGCGTGATCCAAGAACGTTGGCCCGGCGTGCCGTTGGTGCTGATGGCGCTACCGCAAGACCGCCGCGCGACTGCGGGAGTCATGGTCATCGCCCATCCGATTCGCCCCGATCGTTTGATGATGGCGTGCACCGATGCGCTCAACGGAAATGTTCCGCTGCCAACCTTGACCTCGTTGGCTGCGCCGTCATCAGCAACGTCATCAGCAACGACAGCCGTAGCGATTAAACCGCTCGGAATCCGCTATTCTGGACGAGTCTTAGTGGTCGATGATCATCCGATTAATCGCCGCTTGGCGCAGGTCATGCTTGGTCAATTGGGCATCACCGTCAGTGAAGCTACTGACGGCCAAGAAGCCCTGGAAATGATGACGAGTGAGCCAGTCGATTTGGTGTTGATGGACTGCCAGATGCCGGTGATGGACGGTTGGGTGGCGACCAGCGAATGGCGACGACGCGAAGCGAGCCAGGGCAAACATCTGAGGATTATCGCGCTGACCGCGAATGCCTTCCGCGAAGATCGTGACCGCTGCTTAGCTGCCGGCATGGATGATTTTTTGACCAAGCCGCTACGCGATGCGGAACTGCGCTGCGTGCTCGATAAATACCTGACCGTGGTCGAAACGACTCCTGAAGAGGGCGCCGTTATCGTTCCCACGACAGCGCCCGTGGTGGAAGCATCACCTGCGGCAGAGCCTGCTGCTATCGCCGCTATTGCCGCTAGCGCCGACGTAGTGATCGAAAAAACGGCGCGCGATATGCTCTGCGACATGCCCGGTACCGTCGCTGGCATCAATCTGTTCGATGAGTTAACTCAGCGTTTTTGCGGTGAATTCGCCGAACGTTTCGATGCCCTGGTCGCCTGCGTGATCAGCGAAGACCTTGACGGAACCGCGCATAAATCACACGCGCTTAAGGGCTCATGCCTGACCCTGGGCATGCAATCGCTTGGCCAAGTTCTGGGCAAAGTCGAACACTGCGCGCGCGTCAACGACCTCGCCAGCGCTGTTCAATTACTTGGTGATATCGACCATGAATGGAATCGCGTGCTATTAGCCCTGAAATCACTTCCATAACCAAAATAACCAAAATAACAGAAACAACTCCGCCCTATGAACCGCATTATTGCTCTTGCTATGGTCAAACCCGGAATGGTTCTTGGCGAAGCCGCCAGCGCCAACGACCAAGTCTTGTTAGCCACTGGCACTACCTTGACGGTGGCCCACCTCGCTTTGCTAAACAGTCGTGGCGTGCGTTCGCTGTCGGTAGCCGTGGCGGACGATCAACGCGTTCCGGTGGATACCAAGCTGGTGATGGCGATGGATCGCAGTCTGCGCCCACGTTTCGCATGCACGGATTTGAAGCATCCCGCGATAAAAGAAATCTATCGCATTGCACTACTGCGGTGCATTCACATCGCGGCGACCAAACCCGCAGGAGCCAGTCATGCCGGTTGATCACGCCAATTCAGCGCGCGATTTAGCAAAACTCGCTCAACAAGTGCCGTCGCTGCCGTTGACCTTCCAAAGCATCAACGATTTGGTGTCGAATCCGCAAAGCACCACCGCGCAAATGGCCGAAGCCATCAGCACCGATCAGGGCTTAGTGACGCGCATTTTGCGGCTTTCCAACAGCAGCTTCTATGGCTTACCGGCGCGCGTCGACACCATCACTCAAGCGGTGTCGTTGATTGGCACGCGCCAATTACGCGACCTCGCGCTCGCCACCGCTGTGCTCGATTTGTTCAAAGATATTCCCCATCAAGTACTTGATGGAAAAAAATTCTGGGAGCACGCTTTAGCCGTCGGCACCGCCACGCGGCTGATTGCCGCCAAGCGCGGCGAGCGCCAAACGGAACGCCATTTTGTTGCTGGTATGTTGCACGACATCGGCTTGGTGGTGATGGCCCAGCAAATGCCGGAAAAAGTTTCGGCCAATCTTCAAAGCGCCGCCTGCAGTTCCCAACCGCTGGCGGTCATCGAACTCCGCGAACTCGGTTTCGACCACGCCGAACTCGGCGGCATGGTTATCGAACACTGGCGTTTGCCGCCAGCGATGGTCGAAGTCGCCGCGTACCACCATCATCTGCTGACGACGACCAAATACGTTCACGACTGCGCTGCCGTTCACCTTGCCGATATCATGGTCGAAGCCCTCGCTTTCGGCAGTGGCGGCGAACCGGTGATTCCTCCGCTTGATCCACCAGCGTGGGAAATTCTCGGCCTTACGCCCGGCGACCTTGCACCAATCTGCAATGATTTAGAACGACAAATGGTCGAGATAACCGCGATCTTTTTCTCGTAAAAATCCCCAACTCATCCGAACTCCTCAATACAACAACACCCACGGTTTGGCCGTGGGTGTTGTCGAGCATTTTCATATCCGAATAATCAATAGCGGTAACGTTCGCCCTTGAATGGACCTTCTGCTTTGACGCTGATATATTCAGCCTGTTTTGGCGACAGCGTGGTGAGTTTCGCACCGAGCTGTTCCAAGTGCAGACGCGCGACTTCTTCGTCGAGGTGCTTCGGCAGCAGGTAGACTTCGTTCTTCAGGTTCGTGTGGTTGGTGAACAGTTCGATCTGCGCCAGGGTTTGATTGGCGAAGCTCGCCGACATCACGAATGACGGATGACCGGTGCCGCAACCCAGGTTCACTAAGCGACCCTTGGCGAGCAGAATCATGCGCTTACCTGGTTTGCCGTTACGGCCGGGCCAGATGACGTGGTCGACCTGAGGTTTGATTTCTTCCCAGTCGAGGTTGTTCAACGAAACGACTTGAATTTCCGAATCGAAGTGACCGATGTTGCACACGATGGCGTTGTGCTTCATCAGATCCATGTGCGCACGGGTGATGACGTCGACGTTGCCGGTGGTGGTGACAAAGATGTCGCCAAACTTGGCGGCGTCTTCCATGGTCACGACTTGGAAACCTTCCATGCACGCTTGCAGTGCGCAGATGGGATCGATTTCGGTGACGAACACCGTCGCGCCTTGGCCACGGAAGGCCTGGGCACAGCCCTTGCCCACATCGCCGTAGCCGCAAACCACGGCTTTTTTACCGCTGATCATCACGTCGGTGGCACGTTTGATGCCGTCGATGAGCGATTCACGGCAGCCGTACAGATTATCGAACTTCGATTTGGTCACGCAGTCGTTGACGTTGATCGCCGGGAACTTCAGCGTGCCCTTTTTGACCATGTCGTAGAGCCGATGCACGCCGGTGGTGGTCTCTTCGCTGACGCCAAGAATGCCCTTACCGTTGCGGGTATAGAACGTCCGATCAGTGAGGAGGGTCTTCTTGATCGAAGCCAACAACACCGCTTCTTCTTCGTTGTCAGGTTTCTTGCTGAGCAACTTTGGATTCTTTTCGACATCGCAGCCCAGATGGACCAGCAACGTTGCGTCGCCGCCATCATCAAGGATCAAGTTCGGTCCCTGACCGCCGCCGAAATCGAACAAGCGATGGGTGTAATCCCAGTATTCTTGCAGCGTCTCGCCCTTCTTGGCGAAGACTGGCGTGCCAGCTTTCGCGATAGCGGCAGCAGCGTGATCTTGAGTCGAGTAGATATTGCAGCTGACCCAACGGACTTCAGCGCCGAGCGCTTGCAGCGTCTCGATCAACACCGCGGTCTGAATGGTCATGTGCAAGCTGCCAGCAATGCGCGCACCCTTCAGGGGCTGGCTCTTGGCGTACTTACGGCGGATGGCCATCAAGCCCGGCATCTCATGCTCGGCGATGGCAATCTCACGACGGCCCCAATCAGCAAGGGACATGTCGGCGACTAAATAGTCACCAGGGGGGACAGAAGGAGCAGGAGTGGGAGTCGCAGCAGCAGGCTTAGCCATGGGTTTTCCTTATATCGACGTATCATGATTGACCGATGGAAGCCGCAAGCGACAAGTAGGCCTAGGCGCACAAATGAAGGCCAGATGCGGTTTGTAATGGCCGGCAAGGGATTAAGGACCACTTTCGTTCACCCCTCCGTTTGAAAATTACAGACATCGTCTCAGAAGCTGTCTGGAAATACAGGATTGAACAAGAGAGCGCGGAGACGCAGAGATGAAGGATGGCCAGATTCAATAAAAGAACGTGTTTTTTCCACGCCTCGGATCTTCAGGTTGGCTCTGCGTCTCTGCGTCCTCCTGTTAAATTTACCTTTCCAGACAGTCTCTAAGAAATTCCGAGGTTGAACGTGGTATGAGGAAAGGCCCTCACCATGAACACTCCCCACCTGCACATTCCCACGCCTTGCCACGAATCGTGGGAGGGCATGACTCCGCTCCCGCTTGGTCAGCACGGGAAACACTGCGCCTCGTGCAATCATGCCGTGGTTGATGTGACCAGTATGCCAGTGGCCGAAGGTCGCCGATTTCTCAACGAATTGACCACTGCGGTGAATCAAGATGCAACTCGACGGACTTGTGTACGAGCGCATATCGCGCCTTCTGGTCAGCTCATTGCGGGACGACGTAAACTCCTGACGCACGCACTCGCAACCATGCTGGCGTGTACGATGGCCGGATGCGTCGGTGATGGTCCCGAACTGGTACATAGTCAAAAGCCCGCGCCCCAGCAGCAAACTCAGCAAGTTCCACCTCCAGGGATGGTTGCGCCTCAACCGCAGCCCCAATCACAACATCCCACAAACGTCATCATGGGTGAAATCTGCGAACCCATCATGGGCAAATTTGCTGTCCCAGTTCCGGCGCCAACCAAGATGGGCGCCTTTGCCCCACCAACCAAGCCTAGCCCCAAAACGCAGCACATTAACGCACATTAACGACGGGGGTTTTTCTTACGTTGCTCCATCTGAGGATGCGCCTCCCCATGGCAACACCCCGCCGCATCTTCCGCATCTATCACGCTGCGCTCGCCCGCCTTCGGCGGCTTCGTCATTGACCCACTGAATCAGAACGGCCAACCCCGTCAGGACCGGGAAATGAAGAGATCGGCGCTGCACATCACGCAGTCGTCACCAAGCCTGTACGCTCTTTCGTTCGCACATCACACTTCCAGTTGACGGCGAGTCCGTTAGCTGTCCTTTACCGCTCGCATGGTCCGTACCTTTTATTTATTTTATTTAAAAGTAGATGTCGTTGGTGTCGTTGGTGTCGTTGGTGTAGTAATAGGCACGACAAGCTCATCTGGTTGAATCAATACAACTCGTCCATCGCGCCAGATGGCTAGGGGTGTACCGGTTTGAATGGCAATGCGTCTTGCTTGTTCTGCGGCGCGTTTCATGGCTGGTTCAGTGTCGAGAAATAGTGGAACGTCATGATGTTTTATATCGCTCATGGGAGTCCTTTTTTGTCGATAATTTTTGGTCAATAAGAAGTGGCGCTGAGCGACTGGCATCATACAGGCGCCAGTCATCTACCAGTGGTCGGTACAAGTTTATAAAGTTGTCCCAGCCTTGTGTGAAACGTCTGCGGATGACGGCTTGGGGAATATCGTGACCGCCTTGTTGCACGCGTAGGCGCACGCGTGCGAGCGCAAGATCTGCGGTTGGTAGTTGGAGAAAGATTAATCCGATGTGGTAACCACAGGTGCACCAGTCTGCTATTAATCCAAGGTAGCTGCGTCCGGAAAGTGTGGTTTCAACTGCGAAATCTAGGCGTTTTGCAACGGTTTCATCGATGGACTGCGCCATGAGTTTTGCCGCGCGAACGGCGACGATTGCTGGGGCAAATGGGGATAATCCTGCCGCGATCAAATCGGCATTAATGAACGTCAGGCAATGAGCTTCTTTGGGTAAAAACTCTTTTGCGAAGGTCGTCTTTCCTGCGCCGTTTGGTCCGGCAATAATCAGGGCTCGCGGCTGGCTCATGCTTGGAACTCTAACAGGGGATTTTTTGGCGCTAAGCGGCTTTTGGCGCACGTCCCCGGACAGTATCGAAAGGACAGGCGATCGCATTCTGAGCGCCATGCTCATACAAACCGTGCGTCGGCGTACCGAATGGATGCGCACGATTTACACCACCTGTCGACGAGATGACTCCGGCCGCGACAAACGCGCCGTCGTAGCCGTCGCTCGTCGCGTCGCCGTTCGTCTATGGGCGAAATTGAGAGATTATCGACGAAAAAATCCTCAAGAACCCTCAAGAACCCCTCTTGTCGTCTGCCGCCTAAGCCTGCCTCAGCAACCAACGCACGCGACACCATCATCGTCATGATTCTGTTCAATGCGCGCTTAGCGGAGCACCCGACAAAGGACATGAGCTTCTCGCCCGAACGTCTGTATGTGACCTCCGTGCCGTATGCCGTTGAGTGGGACAGAGCCGGTCTTTTCCTTTCTCGGACCTGTCGAGGTGATTCAGTGGGTCGACCAGCAGTAGCTCAAAAATAGCCGAACGCAGTAAGTCCAGTGCGCGAAGACGAAAAAGATGGTCGGTGTCTCACGGGCGGACTCGTCCGTGGGAGCCTGCGTTCCCATGCATTGACAGTCCCTCGCTGGTCTAAATACCCTGCCACAACTCCCTTGAAAGGGCCCCATGAAGAAACTCATCATTCCCGCTCTCTTTGCCATCTGCGCCGTCGGCCAGACCGCCCACGCTGCGGAAGACGCCAAGCTTCGCGCCAACGTCGGCGTTGGTCTCGGCACCATGCTCTTCGAAGCGATCGGCTACACCGACACCGTCCTGGGTCAGACCCTGGCGGCGACCACCAACGGATCGGTTTCCAACCAGCTGTTCTTCATCACCACCGGTACCGGCGGTGCGAACAAGGTCGACTTCGTGCAGAACAAGCCGCTGCGCCAGTATGTGGAAGAGAATCTCGACTCAGTGGCACGCGACATGGCCGCCGGTCAGGGCGAGAGCCTCGCCGCGGTTGCTGAACTCGCCGGCATCCCGGTTGCGCAGCGCGCGGCGTTCTACGCTAACTGCCAGAGCCGTTTCTCTGAGGTGTTCGCCTCTGAGAACGTGACCAGCGACGAGGTCGTTGCCGGTCTCGCCAAGCTCGCGTCCTGATGACCACGACCGATCCAACCATCGGTCTCCAACAGCGGCGCCTTCGGGCGCCGCTGTTGTGTTTGATGGCATCATTACCGGCCGTCGCTCTGGCCGGTGACGCGGTGTCTCCAACATCCGCTCCAGCAGCCGGCGCGTCGCCTGTGGCAGAGGCCCTGGTGGTGCCCCGGATTGAATCATTGTTGGCCGCCGCCCAGGCCGCTCAGCTCCATCAGGATTCACATTGGCTGACCTTGCTGCACTACGCTGGTGGTGTGACTGGTCGGCGCAGTCTGATCGATGATCCAACGTTCTTCCTCTCGCCACTGGGCCACCGTGATCCGTGGGCCGAACTCGAAGCGACCCTGCGTGGTCTGCTCGATGGACGTCCGCCGCATCCGGGCGAGCCCGATCTAGCGCATCCCGGATTACGCGCTCCGGTCGCTGTGCGTTTCCCGGCACGTACGGCGTGGCTTTGCGCGCGCCTGGGTATCGATCCGGCGACCCTGCCGGTGGCCGGTGATCCTGAGTTCGATGCGGTGATCGCCGGATTGCGTCCGCGTGATGCGCAGCTGGTGTTTGCTTCTGGTTTCCTCAACAGTCCGGCGTCGATGTTCGGTCACACGCTGTTGGTGGTGCGTGGTGCCGAGGAAAGCCAATTGCTGGCGCAGGGTATCAACTACGCCGCATCGTTGCCGCCTGGGGCTTTCGATCCGTTCTATGTCATCAAAGGTCTGATGGGCGCCTTCCCAGGAAACTTCAGCGCCACGCCGTACCACCGGAAGGTGCAGGAATACTCCGACCTCGATCAGCGTGATCTGTGGGAATACCGCTTGTCGTTGTCACCAGCCGAAGTCACCGCGTTGCTACAACACGCGTGGGAACTACGCGGCATCTGGAGTGCCTATTGGTTCTTCGATGAGAACTGCTCGTTCAATCTTTTGTTCTTGATCCAGGCGGCGCGTCCGGGTCTGCAGCTGACTGGCAATGCTGGGGCCTGGGTTTTGCCGGTCGACACCGTGCGTTGGATTGCCGATGCCGGACTGGTGCAGGACGTGACGTGGCGTCCGAGCCTGGCTACTCGGGTGCGTGGTGGGCGCGTCAGCCTGGGGTCGGATGCCGACCTAGCTGTGGCGTTGGCACGTGGCGAGTGCGACCTTGCGAGTGTCCAGGCCGCGGTGTCCGATCCGACACTTCAGGCGCAGGTGTTGGATCTTACCGGTGAGTGTCTGCATGCGCTCGCTGGACGGCGTGCAATCACGCAGGCGGAATACCGCAGCCGGCTGGTGGCGACCCTCAAAGCGCGCGCGGCGCTGGGCAAACAACCGGCCACGCCGTTACCGCCGACGCCGACACGTCCTGATCAAGGACATCCCTCGACACGGCTGGCGCTCGGTGGTGGTGGAGACAACCATGACCAGTCTTTCGCCACGCTTGCCCTGCGTCCAGCATTGCATGACTTGCTCGATCCGCCGTCGGGCTACCTCTCGACCGCGCAGGTGGCGATGGGTGAAGTCGATCTGCGCTGGCGCGAAGGTGACGGCATCGAACTCCAGCAACTTGATGTGCTGGCGCTCACCGCGCTGAATCCGTGGGAGACCTTGTTCCGTCGCCTGTCGTGGGGCGTGGTGCTCGGTGCCGAATCGGTGGCGATGGGTTCACCCGACCACGAGCGTCTGCAGGCCCGTCTGAGCGCCGACGTCGGTTACAGCGCACAGCCGGTCGATGAACTGTTGTGCTGGGCCTTGGTCGGTGGCGATGTGCGGGGATTCGATGAAGGGAAAGGGTGGGCGGTCGGCCCGAGCGCGACGGTG
>JAYVSL010000147.1:0-8669 GCA_043775355.1 Planctomycetota bacterium | reverse complement strand
TCGCGATAGAAAGCCCCTGATAGACCCAGGGGTACCATGGCGATGCCAAGGCAACGACATTCGCCAGCAGCCAAGTCGACGATGACATCAGTGCCGTCATCACGGATGGTGACGGCGGCGGTCGTCAGCAGATCAATCTTTGGATTCCCGAGTTCCTTAAATAATTTCAACGGTAAACGCGCTTGGCCAGCAGCACGAACATCAAGATTGGCGAGCACCACCAGGTGATCGCGGTCTTCGGCGCTGTCGCGTTGTAAGATATAGATCTGCGAATCATCACTCGACAAGCGGGTGAGTCGCGCCCCATCGAAGAAACACGGATGATTGCTGAGCAGACGCGTGAGCTGAGCGAGTTCTTCGACCAGATTGTCGTTGGCGCCCCAGCTCAAACCACGGCATTCATGCACATCAATGCGCTCATTTGCCAGCCATTCGACGCCACAGGTAAAACCAAAAGCGCCGCAGGTGCTCGTCAGTGCGCAGAGTTGATTACGCAGCAATGACCACGCACGTCCACCTTTGGCCAAGCGTTCGTTGTCATGGGTTTCGCTGTAATGCACCAACACGCCGACGCGGCGCGACTGCACATTCGCGTGGTCAAGATACGATGCGACCTCACGTCCGGAATAATTTTGAAAGAGTTCACTGTAGGCCCATTGCATGCCACCATCGGTCAGCAGTGCTTCAGTGGCTGACCACGGACCGCCAAGACCTTCGAGTAAAAATATGGTGTCCGGGAATTCCTGACGCACGCGGGCGGTAATATATTGCCACGCCTGTTGCGGCACCATGTAACCAGCGTCGCAACGAAAACCATCAACGCCACGACGACACCAGGTTAAGAAAGCGTCAGCGCAGACTTCCCACAATTCGATGTTGTGATGTTGCTCTAATTCAACCAAGTCGCCCCAGATAACGCCCCACGCGCCTGGACTTTTGAAGGTGCCGTCTTTATTGCGCAGGAACCATTCAGGATGATCTTCGAGTAAGCGTGAGCCCCAGCCAGTGTGGTTGATCGCTAAATCGATGATGACCTGTGCGCCTTTCAAATGTGCGGCGAAGGTGAATTCGCGGAACTGATCAACCGCCGTAGTGCGTTGATCGAACACCACTAAAGCCGGATCAATACCGGTTAAATCAAGCGATGCATACGGACTGCCGAAACGTCCCATGCGCGCGAAGGTGGTCGGCGTTGGCCCAACCGGCAGCAGATGAATGATGCGGCAACCAAGTCGATCAACGATGTGCGGAATTTGCGCGGTGAGATCACGCAAGGTGCCGGATTGTGGAATCAGTGTGTAGCCATGGTGATCGAAGGCCGCGCATTGTTCTTCGAGCAAACCATGGCGAGTCGTGCGATGGGTTTTGCTATCACCGAAGACGCGGGTGAAGGCGCAGTAAATAGTGTTTCCCGTGCGTGCGATATCGGGATGAATGCTGAGTCCAATGTCATCGCCGCCAGGCCAGTGTTGTTTACCATCAGCATTGATGGCGTAGGGCTTCACTCGCACATATCCAACCCGCGTCAGCGCCAATTCCAAAACCCATTCATCACCTTGCCGTTCCATCGCGATGTCACGCCAGGAAGCGCCGCCGTACAGTTGACCACCACCACGCGATGCGACCAGCGCGTCGCGTTCGCTATTGGCTCGCCCCAGGTTGGTGCGTACCAATGCGCGCCAACCCTGTGGCAGCGGCCCATCGCTGCAGCGCATGGTAAAACGAATGCGATCGCCAATAAAACCGACCAGACGAGAACCAGGTAAGGGAGACATGATCAGCGTCGGCATTGGCAGAACTCCAGAACGTGTCTGAGTCTGGCTCAATGTATGAGTTCGGGCAAGCTATGCGTATGTCGGCTTTGTCTGATGTCCGATGTCCGATGTCCGATGTCGGAAAAAAAAGCCAAAAATGGAAAGGTTACGCTTGGGGCAGGGTGAGGGTGAACGCGGCGCCGCCATCTTTGGGCGGTTGGTAGGTGAGGTCGCCGCTGAGTTGCCTGGCTAGGCGGCGGCTGAGGGCGAGTCCTAGGCCGATGCCTGGGGCGGTGATGGCGGCTTCGGCGGCGGATTTGGCGAAGGGGGTGAATAATTTTCCGATCAGATCAGCCGGGATGCCGGGGCCGTGATCACGAATGGTGAAGCTGATGTCGTTGCCATGACGCGTGACATCGAGATGGAGTCGACGATCGGCGGCATTCGCTGCGTATTTGCAGGCATTATCAACCAAATTGACTAACACGCGCTCAATCGCCTGAGCTTCACCGCGCACGGCTAAGGCCTGGGTGTCGGGGGCGACAGAGGACAGCAGCTCAAGACTCACGCGGCCAGCTCGTTCGCTCAAACGTTCGCGCATGCCATCGACCAAGGCGGCAATACCGAGCGCAGCGGTCGGTAGCGGAGTGCGTTCGAGGCGTGCGTAACCGAGCACGTTCTCGACCAGGTGCCCCAGTCGATCGGCTTCGACGCGCAACGTATCAAGGCAGCGTTGGCGTTCTTTCGCATCGGTCACCTGACCATCAGCCAACAAATCCGTGTAGAGGCGAAAGGTCGTCAGCGGCGTGCGCAATTCATGCGTGACGGCAGAAACGAATGCCCCACGGCGTTCGCTGAGCGCGAGCGCTCCGCCAAGCAGAACACCACCGGCAATCAACGCGATGACCACGCCGCTCCACGCACCGATCATCGGCAAGGTTGCGCTGGAAGTGACCGGCTCTTGCCAGTCGGGGAGCGCATTTCCCGGCACCAACATCAATGGCAAGGTCGCCAAGCGGTGAGGTTGCATGATTGAGTCAGTTGCGGGTATGACGTCCGCTTCCGGTAAAAGATCATGGATACTGGTCAGTAGTTGTTTTTTGATCAGTGGCCAATCGAGCCAGCAGGCTTGCAACCAATCGGTGGAATCGACGCGCACTCGTCGTGCTAATACTAAGGTGTCAGCCGATGATGGTTTCTTCAGTTGATTTCTCGGCAGCCACAGCGGGCGCATAATTTCAGCCGAAAGTATTTGTTGGGCAGGAAGATGAACTTGTTGAGTCGTAATTTTTTCCAGCTCTGCGGCAGTCAGCGCTGATGTGGGATTTGATTTGGTCGTTGGTTTTTTCTGGGAACCGGACGAAAGAATCGCGGCAGGATTGGCCGCTGGCGGAGTGAGCGGATTGAGCGCCTGAAGGCTGGACATCTGTTGTTCAGACTGTCGATTGGCTTCCTGTTGGTTTTTGCCATTGAGATCATTGTAGTTGTTGAAGCGCGCGGCTTGTTCTTTGCCACTGCGATTGGCGAATGAAGAAGTGTTTTGCGGGTCTGGTGACATAGCCGCTGGGGTAACCAAATTCAGGGTGTTTTGCGCTGGTTTTTGTTGTGCATTGGTTGGTGCACGGCTTGGTCCGTTTCGATCCGCGTTGATGACGCTAACAGCGTTATGATCGGGCGACGCAATAACGCAGGCCAAAAGACTGCGATTCAACGTGGTTTCACTCAATGTCGCAGGATTTGCTTTCAGTTGATCATCGAGGATTTCCCGTGGAATGAGCGCGGAAAAATGAGCAAGTCGATGACCATACGTTTCTACCTGAAGCGCGGTGCAATAATTCGGAACCGCATTTTTTCGCAACAGACCGACAGGAACCTGCGGCGATGTCGCCGTACCGTCGGCGGCGTACTGCACGTACAACAACACTTCTTCTTGTTCCATTCCCAGGAGCGGCGACGGAATAATGACGTCACCTTGGTTAATATCGGCGTAGGAATTATCGATCTTTTTATCAAGCGCCCCAGCAGCCGGATAAAAAGCATTGTACGTGACGTACGGGCGACCGGCTTCGCGAGCAATCACGGTCGCCAAACGCGAGTCCATCCGCCATAGCGCTAGACGCGCCGTTTCATCGGCAAATGCCGCTCGTTCGGCTTTTCGCTCGGCAACTTGGCCGGATCTTACGGTAGCGGTGAACCAGCCCATCGCCGTCAGCATCATCGCGGCGGTCACCGCGTAACCGAGCCACCACCAGCGCGCGTTCACGGCTGCCCCTCATGCGAATGTCGGGTTGCTGTGCGATGGGAAGCCGCTGTTGCGATCGCTAACATGTATCCGGTACCACGCACCGTCAGCAACATCGCCGGCTCATCACCTGCATCGCGTAATTTTTCTCGCAGCCGCATGATTTGCATATCGATCGCGCGGGTTGACAGGCCTTTGGGATCCAGACGCCACACGCGCGTCAAAATTTCCTCACGCGAAATCGCTCGCCCAGGATTTGCGCTGAGGTAGGCGAGCAGTTCAGCTTCACGCTCTGATAATTCACAACGCCCACCATCGTGGTAACGCAATTCACGTCGTGCAAAATCAGCCGTGCCCGCAGAAAATTCGAGCACGCTCACCGGCGATGCGCGTTCCGGCGAACGGCGCAAAACCGCGTCGACGCGCGCCAGCAGTTCGCGCACGCTGATCGGTTTGACCACGTAATCGTCTGCGCCGAGTTCCAACCCACGCACGCGATCCCGCTCATCGCCCATCGCCGTCATGATGATCACGGGTAACGTCGGTTGCTCACGGCGAATTTGTTGCAGCAGATCCAGTCCACTTGCCCCGGGTAAAACCAAATCCAACAGCACTAAATCGCAGGTCGCCTGTGCGATTAACTGACGCGCCGCATGGCCATCGCCGACCTCAAGCGAGCGATGGCCAGCCGAACGCAGCGCCATCACCACGCCTTGGCGGATGGCGGCATCATCTTCGATAACCAAGAGTGTGCGATGCGTCATGGGTTGGGTGTAACGCCAGAGGTGGATCAATCGAGGAATAAGTCTCGGGGAGTATCTCCACGATCTCGTTCTCGATGTGTAACGGTTTGGTAACGGCTGGTGACGGTGAAGTCATCAGCAGCGAAGTGAGAAGAGAGATGGAACGTTAATGGAAATGAGGCGATTCGACGGAGGCATTCTTTCTCGATCGGTCATTGCTTGCGCTCAGTTCTCGTAGCGAGTCCACGTTCCTTTTTCGAGGACTTCGTGCGGTAGGTACCGCGCTTTGTACATCATTTTGCTACAGCCATGAACAAGGAAGCCGAGGTACAACCAGCTGAGCTGATGTTGCTGGCACTGAGCGATTTCACTCAGTGCCATGAAGGTGCCCAAACCGCGTGGTCGCTGATCTGGGTCGTAATAGCAGTACACGCTCGATAGCGCGTCGTCGAAGCGATCGAGCACGCTGACGGCCAGTAAGTGTCCGTCGGCATCGCGTGCATGTAATTCCCCACCAACGATTCCGCCATCTTCGACTAAAAATGAACCACCGTCATTTTCCGGTGGTTTGTTATGGACGGTGGTCTGGTATCGACGATAGAGATTTTCACGTTCGCCATCAAATCCGCGTTCGTGCCACGTCACGGTGAGATCGCTATTTCGTTGCAAACAACGGCGCTGATCCTGACGCGGAATGAAGGACATGACGTCGACTCGGATCGGCTGACAGGCATCACAAGCCGGACAGACTGGCATATAAAGATTGCTGCCTGAGCGGCGAAAACGGTGGTCCATTAACAGTCGGTAGGGAATATCTTCTGGCGGATTCGGCACGGGATGAAAAGCGTGAAACTGTCGCTCAGGCAGATAGGGACAGTCACCGCAGTTGTAGACGATCCCGCGCATAGATGTCCGATGTCCGATGTCCGATGTCCGATGTCCGATGTCGAAGGCAGAAGACTGGGAGACTGGGAGACTGGGAGACTGGGAGACTGGGAGACTGGGAGACTGAAGTCAGGAAGTCATGAGAGCGAAACGTCCGATGTCCAAATGCCTTCGACATCAGACATCGGACATCGGACATCGGACATTAACAAGGCCGAAGTCAGGAAGTCATGAGAGCAAAACGTCCGATGTCCAAATGCCTTCGACATCAGACATCGGACATCGGACATAAGACATTAACAAGGCATCTTTACCGCACCCGCCATAACTTCCTCCGCAAAATAACTTGAGCGTACGTATGGACCCGAAGCGACGTATTTAAAGCCTGCTTCGGCGCCCCATTGCTTGTAAATTTCAAACTGTTCAGGCGTGACGAAGCGAATGATGTCGTGATGTTCCAGGCTTGGGCGCAGGTATTGACCGATGGTGAAGATGTCGACGCGATGACGGACGAGGTCATCCATTAAATGACGGATTTCCGCGTCAGTTTCGCCCAGGCCAACCATCACGCCTGACTTCGTTAAGATCGTTGGATCGGTATCTTTCACTTGTTTGAGCAGATCCAGTGAACGCTGAAATCGCGCTTGTGGCCGCACTGTTGGGTAAAGTCGCGGAATAGTTTCCAGGTTGTGATTATAAACGTCTGGACGCGCGCGAACCACGGTGTCGATCGATTCCGCACGACCACGAAAATCTGGCGTCAGCACTTCAATTAATGTTTCTGGCGAACGAGCGCGAATAGCCGCAATGGTGGCGGCAAAATGCGGCGCTCCGCCATCAAGCAAGTCATCGCGATTGACGCTGGTGACCACGGCAAAGCGTAGTTTCAACTCAGCGATGGCAGCGGCCAAGCGCTGTGGCTCAGTCGCATCGAGTGGCTCCGGATTTTTCGTCCATTTGACATCACAAAAGGTACACGTGCGGGTACAGCTGTCGCCCATCAACATGAAGGTCGCCGCTTTCTTCGACCAACATTCTTGACGGTTCGGGCAGGTGGCCTCTTCGCAGACCGTGACCAAACCGTGGCTACGCACGATGGCGTTGGTCTCGGCGCTGGTGGCGTGGTCGGGCAGACTGCGCTTGAACCAGGCGGGCAGGCGGGGGCGGTCTGAGCTAATGGGGACGACAGGCATGGGCCGGATGATGGGTCGACTGCCGCCTGGGACAACTGCCGTGACTTGGGGTCTCATACGACTGCGTGCTGCCATCGCGAAATGTATCCTGTGCTTGCGTCCTTCGGCTTGTGCGGTGCAATCCCGCCCATGTTGAGAGACGAAGCAGAAATCGTGGTCAAAAGCGGTCATGGCGGCGCCGGTGCGGCGACCTTCTACCGTGAGAAGTTTATTCCGGAGGGGGGACCTGATGGTGGTGATGGCGGCAACGGCGGCGACGTGATTGTCGAAGCCACGCCGCACATGAACACCTTGGCGGTGTTCTGCCGTCAGCGGTATTGGAAAGCCGAACACGGCAAACCCGGCATGGGCAAGCAGTGTTTCGGTCGTTTTGGCGAAGATTTGGTGATGAAGGTACCGTGCGGGACCATCATCCGGCTGGCCGAAACCGACGAGATTATCGCCGACATGACTGAGCCAGGCCAGCGTACGACGCTGGCTGCTGGTGGTCGTGGCGGCAAGGGCAACGTGCATTGGAAAAGCTCGACCAATCAGACGCCACGTCAGTTCGGCCCAGGGGAACCTGGGGTAACGCTCAACTTGAAGTTGGAACTGAAACTGATTGCCGACGTCGGCATCATCGGTTTCCCCAACGCCGGTAAGAGCACGTTATTGTCACGCTTGTCGAAGGCTCGACCCAAGATTGCCGCCTATCCGTTTACGACCTTGGAACCCCAACTGGGCGTCATTGAGCGCGTCGACCGCAGCATCATTTTGGCCGATATTCCAGGCTTAATTGAAGGCGCTTCGGATGGACGTGGGCTTGGCCATCAGTTCCTTCGTCACGTCGAACGCTGTCCGATCTTGCTGCATTTGGTCGATGGTTCTGAAGGCGACGCCGAATCGATGGCAGAGCGTATTCGCGTGCTCAACAATGAACTGCAACGCTTTAGCCCTGAGTTGGCGACCAAGCCGCAGTTGATTGTTTTGAACAAGGCTGATACGCGGACAGATTTACCCGAAGTCGCCCTAGCGCTGGCTGAACTTCTCAAACAGAACGTGATGACCTTGTCGGGCGTGTCGGGTCAAGGATTGCAGGAATTGGAAAACCACCTACTCCAGGTCGTGAGCAGTCACCGACCAGGGGAAACTCAATGAACATTCGTGAAGTTTTGCGCGCCATGGTACAGCTGCGCTCGTCCGATCTTTTCCTGAAGGTCGGCGGCCCGCCACGAGTGCGCGTTGACGGCTCGGTGCGACAATTGGGCACCACCGCGATTTCCAAAGAGGACATGAAAGACGCTTTTTCGTTATTGGTCGACGAACACAGCCGCGAAGGATTCAAAAAGAACCACGAATGCGACACCGCGTTTGAAGACGAAGAAATTGGTCGCTTCCGTGTCAACGCCTTCATGCAGCGTGGAAATATTGGTTTCGTGTTGCGTCACGTCCGCAGTGACATTCCAGATTTCAAAGACCTTGGCTTGCCGGTCGAAATTTTCGAACGCTTAGCCATGCTCAGACGCGGCTTGGTGCTGGTGACGGGCATCACCGGTTCAGGTAAATCGACCACCTTGGCGTCGATGATCGAATACATGAATCGGACCACCAGTCGACATATCATCACGGTCGAAGATCCGATTGAATACAGCTACGTCGATGATCGCTGCATCATTAACCAACGTGAAGTCGGCATCGACACGCGCGACTTCCGTAGTGCTTTACGCAACGCCATGCGTGAAGCGCCAGACGTCATTCTGATCGGTGAAATGCGTGACGTTGAAACGGTTTCGGCCGCCATCGACGCCGCCGAAACCGGTCACTTAGTGTTGTCGACGTTGCACACCATCAACGCTCAGCAGACCATGGAACG
>JAYVSL010000146.1:0-7701 GCA_043775355.1 Planctomycetota bacterium | reverse complement strand
AATGAAAAAGCGGAAATGAAAAAGCGGAAATGAAAAAGCGGAAATGAAAAAGCGGAAATGAAAAAGCGGAAATGAAAAAGCGGAAATGAAAAAGACGTTGCCTGGAAACGGGAGAATAACATGGAGAACTGGAGAACCGGAGAAGTCTAAAGCCAAAAATCAGCATAGATTCTTGACTTGAGAATCCATTCACTCTCCGGTCCTATGATTCTCCATGTCAGATTTTTTTCCAGACAACGTCTAACTAAGCGCTAGCGAGTAACCACGCCTTCAATGCTCACTTCTTTACCGGAGTCGGTGAATAAAAGCGGTTCAAGTGGTCGAGGATCGCGTTCACCGCTTCCGCGTGATCGATGTTGCCGGTGTGACGCCACACGATTTCGCCACCGGGGGCAACCAAAATAGTATGGGGAACGGGGCCTGGCATGTCTTTATCAAGCGATGCCGCGAGTTCGTCTGCTGAGCCAGCGAAGAGGTAGCTGTTCGTCGCGCGGCCTTCTTTCACGACACTGGCCGCGACTTTCTTGCTGAGCCCAGCGCCCTGTTTGAAGAGGAATTCTTCCGCCTTGGGCATATCCGCAGGAGTGTCGAGCGAAATGGTCACCAGTTCGAAATCGCGCATATCAAATTGGCGCGAGATCGCTACCAGGTCCGGAAATTCTTTCACGCACGGAGCGCACCACGTCGCCCAAACATTGATGAGGCGGAATTTATTGGTGGCGTTCGCGCGTAGCTTAATAAGCCCTGGCGCATCGATAGTTTCGACCTTCACCGGGGTCGCAGCCCAAGCGGCGTGCTTGGCGTCATGGCCGATTTTCTTTTCGCGCCATTTGGTTGAGCAGCCCATGGGTTTGGTCACCTCGATGGGCACTGGCTTGCCAGCCAAGATGGCATCCACCGCGTTTTGCGCGTCTTTCGCTTTCACCGTGCTGTCATCAATAAAGCGCGAGTCATCGAAACGCCCAGCGTAGCGCAGCTTCAGTGCCTTATCGAAGATGAACACGTGTGGCGTAGCCAAACAACCGTACGCGCGCGCGGTCAGCTGTTTGTCGCCGTCATAGATGTAGTCGAAGCTCCAATGGTTCTTCTCTGAATACGGTTTCATTTCAGCGAAAGAATCGCCGAATTCACCGTAGCCGAGTTCATCTTGGCTCAGGCCGTCCGGATGATTCGGATTAATGGCGACTAACTTGACGTCTTTGGTTTTGTACTCGTCCCAAAAGCGCTGAAGACGTTTCTCAATGCTGTGCGACGTCGGGCAATGGTTCGAGGTGAAGAGCACAACCAAAACCTGACCGCCAGCATAATCGGCAAGTTTGTGATTCTTGCCGTCGATCCCAGGAAGATCGAACTCCGGCGCCGCATCGCCGATCTTGAGCGTACGAATGTCCGGCGGGTTGCCGTTGACGAGCCCGTCTTGGGCGCCGAAGCAGAGGCCAGCGCAAAGACTCACACCAAAGACGAAAAAGAGAGCGAGGAGGTTTCTCATAGGCGAGCAACCATCTCGTGGTTGGTGCGCCGCTTCAATCAGAAAACGTCTCCGACACGGTTGAGCGCACGACTTCCGTCACCGTTTGCCGCCGACGCTCGACGTGGCGCGAATATTATTTTATTTTCATTGGGGTCGTATCTTCTGCTGCATGTAAAATGTGGATCAGCGCTTTGATGCCCAATTCCATCGGGATGTAGGGCTTGGCAATCAGGTCATCAGCGCCATTGGCACTGGCGCGAAACTGGGTGGTGAACTCGCTCAAAGCGGTAACCATAATAATGGGAATATGAGCGTAGCCCGGAAACTCGCGAACCCGTTTAGCGAACTGGAAGCCACTCATTCCTGCCATCATGACGTCGCTCAGAATGAGCTGAAATACCGTGTTTTTTACGGCTTCGACTGCATCCTGCGGTGTGGCCACCAGAGTGGTCGACAGGCCAACCTTATGCAAGGATAGCTCCATCAGCGTGCGGGAAACGCGATCGTCATCGAGCGCCAGAATCCGTACTGACTTCAGTTCGGTGTGTGCGTTCTTCGCCCGTGCCAGCCGCTCAATCTGATCGGTGGCCTGCTTGAGCGTGCGAACCGTCGAGGGATTGAGATGCTGAGTCGCCGGGCGAATCTGTTGGATCAGCGATTCGCACGCGGCAGCCAATTTGGCCACATCCCAACGATGTGCGACTACCGCGTGATCGCCAATGGCATGATACGAACGACTCAGGGGCACCAAAGCGTGGGCTTCATGGGCAAGTTTTCCCAACAGCGATTGGGCTTCGTTCATGGTCGCTTGCAGTTGGCGACTGAACGCGTCACTGCGCACGAACTGACTGGTCAGCTCAGGCAGGGTTTGCAGGTCCTGCTTTGGCAAAGTGGTCGTCGGTAATAACGCTGCGGGAATACTGTGATTGACCTGCGGCAGCGCCGGAAAAAGCATGGACAAGTCCGGCAGCGGAATGGGCGACGAAATCGGTTGCGGCAACACGGCTTCCGGCAAGGGCGCAGTACGTTGCTGAATTAACTCGCGAATCGCATCGACCACCGTGCGCGGAGAAGTGACGCTTTTCGCTAATACCCGATCAGCTCCCGCAGCCATGGCGGCGTCGGTATCTTCGCTCAAATACACATTCGACAGCACGATGATGGGCAGATGTCGTTCGCGCTCGGCCGCCCGTACCGCACGAATCACCTCCACTCCGTTCATATCGGGCAACATCAAGTCGAGCAGCATCAAATCCGGCGGCGTGCGTTGTAATTCACTCAAAGCGGTAGTGCCATCGCCGACCGCATTAACGGAATACCCCTCCTTGGTCAGCTTACTTTGGTAGATACGCAACAAGATATTATCATCATCAACCAGCAGGATTCTTGACATAATGGTACAGCATACCTCGCAGGTAAGCCGCTTGTCCATACAGAGCTTCCATCACCTTGACCAATGGGCCTTGGCTTTGGTTTCCATCCCCTCAACTAATCAGCAGTAAACGCGGAGGATCCCCAGGCTTCGTCGGCGGCGCGCGATGAATACTCGGTGGAACTGGGCAGCCTGGATAGGCCGTCGCAATACGCCATAAATTGCCGATACCAAAGGAGTATAAACACGCTGGCGAACGTGCGACGTAGTGCAGGTCGTAAGCATTTTCAGTCAGATAGTTCTGGAAATCCGCGTCATCCGCCCCGCCGTACGCTGCTAGCAGAGCGGCGTGAATCGCTGGGATGTCGATCAAGCGCTGGGCCTGTTCGTTGCACAATCCCTCGCTTGTCTGGCCGTAATAAGTGCACAGCCACGTGTCGGTTTCACAGGGAGCGCTATCGACGTGAAACGAGAATACATCGGTGGCGATCGGTCCTGGACGGTCGTCGCGTGGATATTCATAAATGCAATTCAGCACCGGCGCGAGTTGACGCTCACTGAGCATGGAAAAATCAGCGAGCATGCATGCACGAGCAATTTGTCCCGTCGCACTCAGTGACAACGCGCGCAGCATGGCAGGATCGAGGGCGATCATCGGCTCATGATTGCTGCCTAAGCACGCGACGATCTCGGCGAAATCACCTGGAAGGGTTCGCTCCCAACACAACGCATTGGTATTTCCGACGAACGGTGTTTCCGTGAGTTCTTGAAAACTGTGCACCAACTGGACGCGAGAAAAGTCGGGCGGAGAAGATGACGATATGCGCGGTATTTTTTCGCTTGGCAGTGTCATGAATTCACCGGACCTTCGCGGCGAAGATGCTCGTGGTCAAGGCGAACGTAGATCGCGACAGGCGAAGGGCGAAAGGGAATTGGCGAACGACAAAGACCGCCTCTTCACCTCGCTGACCGGCTAACTAGTCCTCCGCCATACCCCTCGCACTCAACATTGATCGCGAAGAAAAAATTGTAGGCACACAAGACACACAACCTTGTCGACATTTTTCTCCATTTCCCCCCAGGGTAGCGCGGAACACGCAACCCTGGGCTTTGGGAAGGAATTCCGTTGGGATTCTAGGAACTCAATTCCTCACGCCTTCATCAGCTCGACTTCGAAGAGCAACGTCGCGTTCGGCGGAATGACACCGCCGGCCCCGCGAGCGCCGTAGCCAAGCTGCGGCGGAATCACCAGCGTACGCTTGCCGCCGACTTTCATGCCCTGGACGCCTTCGTCCCACCCGGCAATGACTTCGCGGGCGCCGAGCGAGAACACGAACGGATCGCCGCGATCCTTGCTCGAATCGAACTTCGCACCCTTGGCGCCGTCCTTCCATAACCAGCCAGTGTAGTGGACGGTGACGTCGCTACCGGCCTTGGCGACCGCGCCAGTGCCGATCACCACATCATCGAATTGGAGACCGGAAGTTGTCGTCTGCATACTGCCTCGCTAAGCGGGTGAGTGGCGGATGATCTTGCCGAGCCCGGCTCGGCAAGCGTGTTGTAAATAGCCCTGGCCCTGAGCACTCTCTCAGGCGCTATTTTCACGGATCGCCCCAGAGCAAACAGAAGCCCAACGGAGCATGCTCCGTTGGGCTTTTACACCTGTCGATAATTCCGTGATCTGCTGAACTACTTGGGAATCAGAACCGTATCGATGACATGGATGACGCCGTTACTGGCCATCACATCGGTGGTGACCACTTTCGCGCCGTCGACCATCACCCCACCAGCAGCGACGGTGACCGTAACCTTGGCGCCGTTAGCGGTGGCGACTTCGGCCTTGGGAGCGAGCTTCATGACATCGGCAGCCAGCACTTTACCGGGCACCACATGATAGAGCAGCACGGCCTTGAGTTTTTCTTTGTCAGCGGCGAGGGCGGCGAGGGTTTCTTTAGGAACCTTGGCAAAGGCTGCATCAGTCGGGGCAAAGACAGTGTAGGGGCCAGCGCCCTGCAGCGTCGCAACTAAGCCGGCATCCGTGACTAACTTGGTCAGCGTGGTGAAAGAGCCGGCAGCAACCGCAGTGGCAACCAAATCTTTTTCCTGAGCGTGCGATACGCATGGGGATAAGACGAGGGCAGCAAGAGCGAGACAGGGGATAAGAAGCAGACGCATGGAGGGTATCCTTGTTTGGGTGAAGTATAGTTTATAAGTTCATCAGCGGATTAAATTCGCACTTTCTTAAAACCTTCCGCGCACCGGGACGAAGCGAACCACCGTGTTCGACTCCTCATAAATTAACTGGAAAATCATACCGCGATATCGCCCTAAGAATTTATTAATCTGAAAAAACGCAGTTAGAAGCTGTTTCGAAATACAAGGTTGAACAACAGGGCGCAGGGACGCCGAGAAGAAAAAAGCTCAGATTAAACTTAAAATCGTGGCCATTCCCATCACCTACAATCTCATGATGACTCTGCGCCTCTGCGCCTCTGCGCCCTCCTGTTAAAATTTCCTTTCCAGAGAGTCTCTTAGAATTCAAACTTCCATCGCCACACTCCGTTGGGGCACACAGTCGCAAAGATGCTTAGGGAAATAAGTTTTTGAATTTAAATTCGTGTGATCAATGGAATCACTAAACGAGTTAACTTTGCTTTTACTGCACGTCCTTTGCGCTCTTTGCGGCTTAGCGGTAAAATGGCTCTCTGCGTTTTCCCGGATTAAAATTCGACACCGCGATTTTCTGTCTCGACTCAATACCTACTTTTTTGTCACCGTGTGATCGCGCAAAAACGCCTCCGCCGCACTCAAGATACGATTCCGCCGCGTGGTGGCGAGCCGGTCGTAGCCAGCCACCGCTTGTTGCATGCGCGCGTTGCGCGCCAGCCGGTCCCGATGCTTGGAGATGAATCGCCAATAGAGGCCGTCGACCACATCGCACCACGGGCCGGTGCCGAGGCGACCTTGGCGACGCAAGTAAGCCGAACCACAGACGTACGGTTTGGTCGTCATCAACCCGCCATCACTTTGCTGCGACATGCCGTAAACATTTGGTCCCATCACCCATTCTGCCGCGTCGACAAAATGTTCCATGAACCACCGGTGGACCTCGCTCGGTTTAATCTCACATAAGAAAAATGCGTTGCCGAGCACCATCAAGCGCTCGATATGATGGCAATATCCGGTGGCCGTCGCCTTACGCAGCGCATCATCCCAGGGCGGAATGCCGGTGCTCGCCGTCGTCCAGGTGGCGGCCATGCTGCGATGATGGTCCCAAGCGTTGCCAGCGGCCTGGGCCGGTGCGTGATCACGGTGCACACCAGCGACGAACTCGCGCCAGCCCAGCAGTTGGCGCAGAAATCCCTCGACACTGCTGAGCGGCAGCGCACGCGCGGCGTGTTCGCTGAGCACGCGCGTCACCACCTCTTCTGGCAGTAACAAGCCGTTGTTCAGCGCAGGAGTCAACACGCTGTGATGCAGCGTTGCGTGGGGGTGACCAAAGGCATCCTGCCACGGCCCGAACTGTGCCAGCAGGTGCGTGCAAAAATGATCAAGACGCGCCAACCAGTCACGGCGGCTGACGGGCAGCCACGCTGAACCCGCATCGCCGGGATGATCGGCGCAGAAACGCCGAACCAACGCCACGACATCAGGCGGCGCAGGATCATCACGCAGCGGCGGTGGCTCGGGCGGTGGTGTCCAATTTTTTGGTAACGGCTCGCGATTATCGTGGTCCAGGCTCCACGCCCCGCCAAGCGGTTCGCCATGGGAATCCAGTAACAAGCGATGCCGACGACGCTGCCAGATCCAGAAATCGTGCAGGTGCAGGCGGCGCGGATAGGCAACGCGGTACACCGCCCACTCTGCCGGTGTCACGTCAAAAGTTGGCGTCGTCAACCACGTCATGGTCGCCCCGACATGGTCTGCGGCCTCAGTGATGACCGCACGCATAAATTCATCCGCCGGTGCATAGGCCGACAATCGCCGGTGTCCGCTGTGCCGCAAAATGCCAGCCAGCATCCCTGCGAAAGATTCATCAGGTTGCTCATCCAATGTTACATACCGCACGCGGCGACGCACACCCAACGCCCGCGCATGGTGGCGCATGCTAGCAAAGCACTGCACAACACGCGCCTGATGATAGCGATGACGAGTGGCAACATCACGGCGCTCAATCAGCACCGTTTCGTCAGCGCTGGGATGTCGGCTAAGAAGTTGATCACCAAGCACCAACAAACAGCCGGCCGCAGTTTCAACAGACGTAGATGGACGGGGCAATCGAGTCATGGATTCTTACTACCACTTCTGTCCACCAACGAAGGCGCTAAATGCACCATCCACCACAGGGATCTTTTCGCTTTTGTCGCCGCCCAGATGAGCGAGAAACCGCTGATCGGTAAGCGAGTCTACTTTTTATTTACTTTTTATTGTGGCACGGGCATCTTGCCCGTGTTCTGATGACCAACCACGGGCAAGATGCCCGTGCCACGGAAGAATCGCAGGTGATCAGCGACTTGCCTTCACCCTGTGACCGCTGGCTGCCAGCCGGCAGAGTGGGAACACCAAAGATGTCCTAGCCCAAAAATCGTCACATGAATTGCCCCAGGCCGGCTGGCAGCCGGCGGTCCCAGGTGGGGACAACATAAAAGACATACGCACATTGGCTAACGACCTAATCGGAACGACTTGGGAAAGGGGCGGATTTTCAGTTAAGAAGTGAAGGAGAGGTTAACTAGATGCCTGTTCCGCACATTCCTTGGGTTGGAGACATATTCACGCCAACGCATTTTTCTCTCGAAATGCGGATAGCCGAGTGCCCAGCGCTCGGCAGGCACGCGTCGCATGAGTCGTCATTCCA
>JAYVSL010000145.1:0-13598 GCA_043775355.1 Planctomycetota bacterium | reverse complement strand
ACGCAGGAAAATCGCGGGCTGGGACCATAATTACCTCATCCAGCTCCTCGCCAGAATAGCCACGCCCGTGTCACACGAGGGGTAATGCAATTGCCCTGGCCGCGCGGTTGCTGTCGAGACCGTTACTCACCCGTTGGCGTTTTTCACGACGACGATAGGACCACGCGCGGAGCACAACCATGAAGGATTTTTTCGCCTTTCGCACGATGATCAGCGCCGGATTGATCAAAGTCGTCTATCCCCTCGGAATTCTGGCAATTTTCGCGCTCATCGGAGTGTCGCTCTTTCTTGTCCCGAAGAGCAAGGACAGCATCGCTGCCGCCATTCCCGTCATACCACTACTGACCTGGGACCACGCCTTGATGATTTTATTATTCGGCAACATCGGTTGGCGGATTTTCTGTGAGCAAATGATCCTGCTCTTCGCCATCCACGAATCACTTAATCGTAATGGCGGCAACGCAGGAAAAGACTGAATTTCATTTCGCTTTTTCGCGAGAGAAAGCTTCACGTGCCACAACCAACGAGCCGACATTTTGGCTCGGTCTCTGATTGTTTAACGCTCATTCCTTTTTTCGTGCTTGGCGTTGTTCGCCGACTTGTGCGTTGGTGCGGTATAAATGCGCCAAAACCTCTGCCAATGCGCGGTACAATGCCGGTGGAATTTGAATGTCGATATCAAGCACGCCGAGCAAGCGAACCAGGTCGCTGTCTTCGTGCAGCGGAATGCCATGCAATTCAGCGAGCGCGATGATGCGTGCGGCGACATCACCTTGGCCTTTGGCCAAAACTCGCGGCGCTGATTCATGCGCGTCATCGTAACGCAACGCGACTGCGCGACGACGGGCCTCTGGTCGTGCCGCACCTGGGGATGACGCTGCGGGATCATCGCGTGCTGGTTCAGCCATGAGGATGGTCCTCACCCAAATCGGCGATGCGCAAACCGGCGGTTAAACCGAGCTGACGCAAACTTTCGCTGAGATTCGGCAATGCGGCAACTAACGCTGCCAACGCTGGCCCACTGCCCAACAAGGTAATCGCCATCGGGCCGCCTTCGATGCCGGACAGGCGCACGCTGAGTGGACCGAGATGCGTGAGTTCAGCATCGACGCGCACAAATGTTGCCGTGCCGCCGGCGGTATGACGCTCAGCAACCGCAAGTCGTGCTGGCGTCGGCTGGCTTTGAGCCTGCATGGGCAATGCCAATACCACGTCGTAGTCGGCCAAAGCCTGCGGTTTTACGAGTGTTTCCGCAACTTGTTCGCGCATCACGTTGGCCACGGCGGCATCCATGGGGATGGGCGAATCATGACGCGTCGCGATTTCCTTCGCCTGAACAGGAAGATCCGGCGCGCTAACGAGCGCACCAAGACGATGGATCAACGGTGATTCGACCGGCGCCGAGCGCGCTTCCATACTTTGGCGTGGTCGCACACCAGCCAATGACAATGCCTGCATCGCTGCGCTTACGCCATCACGTTCCAGATCTGGAATTGTCGTACCGAGCAACGTGGAAGCCGTCGTGACGATCGTAGCTGTCGTCAATGGCGCGCTCACCATCAATGAAGCGGGCATCACATGTGCTGACAGTGGAAGTGAAACCGCAGTAGGAGACAGTGACGAAGCTAATGTCGCTGAAGATACTAATGTTGTTGTTAATAATGACGGCGATGACGGCGATGACGGCGATGGCGCTGGCGGCTGCGACGCCAGCGACGGACCAGAAACGCTTGATAAAACGGTGCTTCCCAATGACTGCGTGCTCGGCGGCGACCATGGCGGAGCAACGACACTCGGCGACGATGCGTTATTCACCTGATTGACATTAACCATATTAACTGGCAGCGACGTGGTTTTCGACGGCGGCTGATGAGCAACAGGCGCTAACGTTTCCGATGATGACTCACCCGCTACCACTGAAGACGAGGAAGCCTTCTCGGGCGTTGACGGCATCATGATTCCTACCGTCAGTCCCTGCGACGGCTGGCCATTTGACAACGAGCGTTGATGGCTCAGCGGTGGCGCTCCGCTCGTCAACGTCGATGCGGAAATGTTTTCTTGCGTGCGTGATTGCTGAAAATTCACATCACCAGCACGAGAAGTTTGTTGCGCCACCGTTTGCACCGAAGTCTTCAACGCAATGAGGGCCGCCGCTGGATTCGGCAGCACGCCAGTCGCGGAGCGCTCCGCCAAAGCGATGAATGGCGCCGTCGTCGGTAAACCCGCGTTGGCCAATAATCCCAAGGCCAATGCACGCTGAGGAACTTGCGCTGTCGGCAGCAACTGCAACTGCGCTACCGCATCTTTTAAGCGCACAGGATCGAGCGCCGCACCCACCTGCTCAAAAGCCTGCAACGCGACAGCGGTCGTTGATGAATTTGGTAAACCCAAAGCGGCAGCGCGTGTCGCCGTGGTGGTGGTGGTCGCGATATCGGGAAAGGTTGCCGTCAGCAGCCGTAAAACCGGCTGGTCACCCGTACTGTGAACCAATAATTTGACCACCGTATCTGGCGGTAAAGCGGTTTGACTGCTGGCGACTAATGTCTGTCCAAGAACGGTGAGCGCGACTTTCCCATCGCCAAGATCAGCGCCGACTCGACCCGTAAGAATTTCGCCTGGTGCTAAACCGGCGGTCAAGGCGCGGACATTGGCCAGCGATAATTGCACCAACTGCGCACGCGTATCCGCTGTTTTACCAGCGCTGTTGGCATTGCTGCCGCTAACGCCGCCATTGCCACCGATGTCGCCAACGGCCATGGCTCAATACCACTTCAGCCGAACACATCGTCGTGACCCAGACGGGTACGCAGTACCGCCAAGACCCGACTGTGGATCTGACAAACGCGACTTTCAGTGACGCCGATAATTGCGGCGATTTCTTTCATCAACAAGTTTTCGAAATAATACAGCTTCACCACCAAACGATCTTGTTCGGTCAGGCTGGCCAAAATTTGTGCGACCATCTTTCGACGATCATCCGCATCAAGATTGCGGTGCGGACTAGCGCTGTCGTCATCGCGTTTCGCGAGCGTTGCTCCCAATCTAGTTTCTTCGCCAACCGGCGTGTCTAAACTGATCTGTACAGCTAAATGCGCTTCACGTTCAATGTTTGCCAGTTCGGTTTCTTCGACTTCCAATTCCTCGGCTAATTCAGCGTCGCTGGGCATTCGCTGCAAGGTGCCTGACAGATCTTTGATGGCTTGATGATACGCTTTTGCTCGTTCACGCGCGCCGCGAGTCACCCAATCACGCGCACGTAATTCATCGATGACTTGGCCGCGAATACGCATGACCGCATACGTCGAAAACGCATTATCACGTGACGCATCAAAACGATTGAGCGCATCAATCAAACCAATGACACCCGCATGGAATAAATCGTCACGATCAACATTGGGCGGCAAATGTGCGGTAATGCGATCAACCACCGTGCGGACCAAGGGCAAATGACGAAGTATTTCTTGCTCGCGTTCGTCAACGGTGCGAACTCCTTCCGCTTGGCGATAGGCTTTCACTGAATCATTTCGCACGCTACCGGTAGCCATAGGTCAGGTCCTTGAGATTTCAGCGACGACGCGCGAGCGGAGTGGAAACAGGAACTTTAACGGCTGCGAGAGCCGCGGCTGCGGCTTGCTCTTGCGCTAATTGACGATCGGCAAGTTCGCTGGTCATCTGGTCATTGATAACCCCAGCTACGACCTGCAGCAACTTGCCAGAAATCCACATCGCGACGAATGCTCCCAACGCCGCGCGCCATGCGACGGTGGCCGGATCAAAGCCCTGCCACAAACCGAAGACTAGCCACGCGAGGCCAACCCACAGCAGAACACGAGCTTGAATAGCGAGCAGATAAACGTCCACGGACCGTAATCTCCGGTGAGAGGAATGGTCGCGGAGAGTCTACCCCGCGCGCTTCAACAACGCAAACTGGGGGCCAATTCTTTCTACAACGAAAGCTCCTTCAGGTGGAGTCGCGCGATCCTTTTGCTGAAAAATACGTTATTTTCACATGAAAACCACGCGACTGCTCGCGCACGACAACCGTCTACACAAAGCGCCAGCCATATTTCCGGACATCCTAACGTAGAGTTCCAAAGGCCTTGCACCAACCTCCCAGGATCAAGAAACCAGATTCCCGAACTTGCGCTCAACCATTTTCTGAGGGTATCTTGGATCCGTTGGCAAGCTGCTTGCGTAGAGCTCAGCCAAGGAGACTTCACTATGTTATCTACTCTCAAGGAACCCACCGTGGCCACCCTCACCGTCCACACCCTGCTGAAAGGCGCTGTCGAAGTAGCGGAGAACCAACTCACTACTTTCGTCACGCCACTGCTGGGCTTTCCACTGCTGAAACGCTGGTTGTTTTACCAAACGAAGAGCGGCCCCACCTACTGGATACAATCGGTGGAAGATCCCAAAGTTAGCTTTTGTGTTATTGCACCATTCCAAGCCGGACTCGATCCTGAAATCGACTTGAACGGCGATGATGTCGCTGATATCGGTGCCAAAAAACCATCTGATATTGATGTCTATACCATGGTGGTGCTCGACACTGATCCCGCCCAACGTCGCACCAATTTGCGCGCGCCAATTCTGGTCTGCCGCTCAACGAATTTGGCCAAACAAGTGATCCTGCAAGACACCCGTCTGCCGATCAAATTTTATCTGCGCGATCTCAAACCCCACGGAAACTGACCTACATGCTGGTGCTTACCCGGCGCATTAATGAAAGTATCGTGATCAACGGCGATATCGTGCTCACGGTACTCGAAGTTGGTCGCAATGGTCAAGTGCGCCTTGGCATTGATGCCCCACGGCATTATCAAATTTATCGCCGGGAATTATGGCTCGAAATTGAGCAGGAAAACCGTACGGCTCTCGCCAGTGCCCTCAGCGGGACGGACGGACAGGGAACCACTGCTCCTGAACCGCCGACCATTGCGGCTACAAATTCTGTACAAAAATCTCACCGTGAACCGACGCCTGTCGGTCCACAGCTCCTGTCACCCTGATCTCAGGTGTCCTATGGCACTCACGCGCTCTTCTTTCGAAGACATCGTCGACCGCATCCACACCATTCCGTCGTTGCCAGAAGTGGTAACCCAGGTGGTGCGGTTGGTGAATGATCCCAATTCTGATGCCCGTCAAATCAATGCGATCATGATGAAAGACGCAGCGATGGCGGCAAAAATGCTGCGCATGGTCAATAGCGTTTATTACGGTCTTGCTGAACCCGTGAACGATCTGGAACAAGCGATTGTGATTCTGGGTTTCAAGACCATCCGCTCGGTCGCCTTATCCATTTCCGTACTGAACATGTTTCAGCAGCAGAACGCCAACTTTAACATGAAGGCTTTCTGGGCGCATAGCGCCGTCAGCGCCTGTCTTGGTCGATTGATCTGTGGCAAGGCCCGCATCTGCGATCCAGAATTTGGTTTCACCGTCGGCCTGCTGAAAGGTCTTGGCAAAGTTATTTTAGCTGAAAATGCTCCCGAAGAAACCCGTGCGGTCATCGCCGTCGCACGTCAATACCGCATGAGCTTCACCAAAGCTTGCCGTGAAGTGATGGACACTGACGACGCAGAAATTGGCGCTTGGTTAATGGAACGCTGGGAATTAGACAAAATCTTAGTCGCCACCGTTCGCGAACAATGCCTGCTAAGCCCAACGACCAAAGAACCCAAGCTGGTATCGATGTGCATGCTCAGCGAATATTTATGCGCGCTGAAAAAAATTCGCACCAGCGGACAATGCGATGAACCGCAATTGGATCCCGCCGTGTGGCTCCATTTGGGCATGGATAAAACCGCGCTGGTCGAAGTGCTGGCAGTGATCAACGACGAAGTGGAAAACGCGCGGCAACTGCTGTCGATCGCAGCATAGTCTTCCAATCACAAAGGTCGCCATAGCGTAGCGCACATGAATGTGACCCGCATCCGCTCGCAGGTCCAAGGTCGATTTCCCAAACTACGTGCGGGGACGAAATATCGTCAAACCCTAGAAGCACTCTTCATCGAAGCCGCCCGCATGACTGGCAGCGATCCGCTGGGCGTCGCCTCCGTCCTTCAACGCCATAAGATTAACGCTGTTTTCATCGGCGGCTTAACGGTTGGTTGCTTAAGCGGTCGGCCAAGAGCAACCCGAGATATAGACCTCATCACCGGTGATGTTCGTTTCAGTAAAAAAATTCTCCAAGAGCTTGGGGCCGTAGTCGACAGCAAAAAAGTTGAACGTCACCCGTCATTCCTCTCTTTTATTCGTCGCGGGCCAACTGGCGACCACGAAGTCCTCGATATCATTACCTCGCAAGCGGGCAGCTATCGCTTGGTCTTTGCCAACGTGCAAAAACTCCAGCTCGGAAAAATCACCGTCAGCATCCCAACCGCCGAAATGATGGTGGTCCTGAAATATACCGCAGCCGTGAACCCCGTACGGCCAAAGGCAAAAAAAATGCAAGACTGGGCTGATCTCCTCGCCGTCGTTGATGCCAACCCTGGAATTAAGCTGCCCCTCATTCGCTATTTGGCCGATGAAGTCGTGCCTGGTTTTGGCGACGATTTGACCGCGAAGATCAAGGCACATCGGAAATAAAAATGCAGTTTCGCCGCCTGCCGAATCAAAGTCGAGCAGACCCTCGCCACATGCGCATAAGGCCATAGGCTGATGCACATGCTTAGCATCCGCGCCGTCACTAAGAAATTTGGTTCACTTACTGCCGTCGATAATCTCACTCTTGAACTTCCCGCAGGGCACGTGCATGCCTTTCTTGGCCCCAATGGTGCGGGCAAGACCACCACCATCCGCATGTGTACTGGCTTGCTGCATCCCGATAGCGGCAGCGTCACCGTAGGCGGCTACAACGTCGCGACGCAAGGAATTGAAGCGCGTAAATTATTGGCCTATGTGCCCGACGAGCCGTATTTATACGATCGTCTGACCGGGCGCGAATTCCTCGACTTCACCGCGCGAGTGTACGGCCTTGACCGCGCAACTTTTCTTGAGCGCCTTGCCGAGGTCAGCGCACGTTTTTCGCTTGATGGTTTTCTTGACCAATTAGCCGACGGCTACAGTCATGGCATGCGCCAACGCGTGGTGTTAGCCGCTGCGGTGTTGCATCGACCAAAAGTATTAATCGTTGATGAACCGCTGGTCGGCCTGGATCCCAAACACATTCGTATCGTGCTGGCCTTACTGCGCGAAATCGCCGATAGCGGGGGGTGTGTCCTGATGAGCACGCATTCGCTCTCAACCGTCGAAGGCGTTTGCGATGGCGTATCCGTGATGGATCACGGAAAAATGATCGCCTCTGGCACCGTCGCCAGTTTGAAAGGTGAAGGCGATTTAGAATCACGCTTTCTAGCGCTCACCGAACACGAAGCCCCGCCTGCCCCGCGTGGCGCGTGAATTATCCATGAGCCGCAGCGGTGTCGTGCACGTCCTGGTCGATGCCCACAATGTTCTGCATCACGACCCGATATTATGCGCGCTCATGCACGAGCCTGAACAGGCACGTCAAGAGATGGAACGCTTGCTCGCCGGCCGTCAGCATCTCCATCTCTTTTACGATGGCGGCCTTGGCGGCGAAGTTCGCACCACGCACCGACAAGGCTTGGCGATTGATTACGCGGGCACCGGTGAAGCCGACGACCGCATTGTTCGCTGGCTGAAAATAAACCACGCACGCCGTGCGGTGGTCGTCACCGACGACGCCGATTTGCGCCGCCGCGTTCGCACGCTCGGCGCAGGCATTACCGACGCGCGTGGATTTCTTACTGGTCTACGCCGCGAACACGATCCGCGCGAACAACGTGGGCCACTCAGCCCAGGTGAAGTGGATGAATGGATGCGGATTTTTGGGATTGATCCGACGGATACATGACTGAGCTATTTGTCGATAAAAATGAGCGCTCTGCGGCGTTCGTGTGGGTCATTTCTCGTGACCTAGCTCAGACTTAGCGTCGCCAAAGAGCCATGCGAAGCGCCACAGAGCCTTATTTATCTGCCGAATGCAAAAAGTTTCTCTGCCGTGCGAACCAATACCAAACCATGCGCCAAAACCACCGACGACCGCGCCGTTCCGCCTGCGCCCAATGTATAGTTTCCTAAGATTTTAAAATCGTCCGTAGCAAGAACGAACACCGTGCCGGTTTCATCCATGGTATAAATTCGTCCACCGCCGCCGGTGGGCGATGCGCGTAGGACTCCCTTGGCCGGGATCTTTCCTTGCCACAACACCGTGCCGGTTTTGGGGTCAGCGCAGCGAATCATTTTTTTGTCGCCGTCGAGCACGTAGATTTTCCCTTGGTAATACAGCGGCATGCAGACGTCGCTGGTCAGCTCGGTGGTGTTCCACACGACGTTGGTCGCCGTCACCTCACCGCTGCCACCGGGCTTCACCGCGAACGTCCGGCCACCGCGCGCGGTTATCGATATGACATTGCCATCGACCATCACGCACCCTGGAATATTCCGCCAATGTGATGCGCGCTGAGCATTATAGCCATCGCTGCGCCAGAGTTCTTTGCCCGTGGCAGGGTCGTACGCGGTCAGCAAATCGCCGCCGAAGAGCGCCAATTCTTCGCGTCCGTTGGCCGAGTAAATAATCGGCGTGCCGTAGGCCTCTTGCGATTCACCTTTGGCGCTGGTCGGGCGCATGTGCTTCCAGAGGTCTTTGCCGGTGACCGCATCAATGGCGAGCACAAACGATGCGGTGGTTGCCCCAGGCGCCATTTTGCTGTCGTTCTGAAACACCTGGATGAACACGCGTTGGTCACGCAACAACGGACTAGAGCCGTAAAGCCATTGGATTTCGAATTTACCAAAGTCCTTCTGTAAATTGCGCGCCCACAGCTTCTTTCCTTCGACGGTGAACGCCGCGACATCTCCGCTGCCGTACATATAGATCACGTGCGTGCCATCGGTCGTCGCTGACGGTGACGCAAGATTATTACGCGCATTGCCTGGCAACGACGGCGCGACGACCTCGCTCCACAACAGCTTCCCCGTGGTTCGTTCCAAACACAGCGCCGAAAGATTCGCCGTCGCGGTATCAATGGTTGGTAAAAAAATCCGTTCGCCCATCACCACCGGCGTTCCCGAACTGGGACCTGGCAGATCCACCGCCCATACCTGGGTTGAGGCATCCAGCTTTTCCGGTACCGCCATTTCGCCACTCGCACCATCGAGCGTCGGCCCACGCCAGTTCGGCCAGTCCGCCGCAAAAGTTGGCATCACTATGGATGACCACACGAACGCCGAGATCAAAGTACGTGGCATGAACGAAAAGCGGTAAGTCATTGGTGTCACCAACGTATTGGTACCAAGAAGATGCGATCCGCGTTTAGAGAATTCCTCGCGATTTCATTGACTGGGTGAAACCGCCAACCCGGGTTTGTCCGAAAGTTCTCCTCCATTCTTATTCATCAACTTTTATGTGAATCACGCTAAAAGACCGTATTGAACAAGAGAAACCGAGGAACGGAGGAAGACAGAAAACTTCTAACGTTTCCGCTGATTCTTTCCCCCTCCGTTCCTCCGTTGCTCTTGTTCAATCAGGCTTCCTGACTTCATAGACCATACTTACGGCAGTTTCGTCACCGTCAGATCATCGAACAAAATCGGCTTGCCCGAATACGGCATGCCCCAGGCTGATGGGCGACCGGACACTGGTGCTTTTTCTTCTTTGAAACTGATTTGCCAGGCGGTCGGTTCGGGCGTGTCGTCGGCCCAGGTTTTTCCTTCGACCATCCAAACGCCGTCGACTGGGCGTACTTGCAAGTGAAACCATAACCAGGTGTCGCTCTTCCATTCGCTTGCCGCGCTGGCCAAGACCGTTTCGTCGCGCACGAGTTCCAATTGTTTCTTCGTTCCTGCCAAACGCAAAACGTGACCGGTGACGCCGCCAAGGCCAACGCCGAAAGATGGTGCGAGTCGACCTTTCGTCGCGGATTTGATACGTGCACGCACGACTAATCCTTCTTTCGCGGTTGGGCCGAATAAAAAACTATAGGTGTCGAGTGGCACCGGTTCGAGGGCCAAGACTTTATTGCCGCCATCGTCGATAATTTTCAGATCACCGTTAAGGACCATCAACTCGTCTGGCACCGCTTCGGCTTTGGAGAAATCCTGAGCAAATACTGGCTCCGCAGCCAACCCTACGGCGCAGAAATAAGCCGACAGTAAAAGCATGGACGAACGTATCATCAGATCATTCCTTTCGTAATGCATCGATAGTGGTACCGGCAAGAGCGCGTTTCGTCGCTACGGCAATAACCAGCAAACCGCTGAGCAGGATAACCAGCAGCGCCACGCCGAGGTCGCCCCACGGCACCGGCGTCCCAGGAGCACGCAGCGCTGGCCAAACGGCTAACGCTCCGCTGATGGTTCCCAGCAATAAACCACCGAGCAACAGCAGTGCGTGTTCGATCAGCAATAAACGCAGCAACATCGCTCTGCTAAATCCCAGTGCATGGGCCGCAGCAAGTTCACCGCGTCGATCGGCGACATTGCGCGCCACCACCACACCGACGCCAATGCTGCCAAGCAATAACGCAAGGCCGCCAAGGGTCAGGAAAATATCGAGGTAGGTGCGTTCGACCGCCAAATACGCAGCTAAACGTTCAACCGCTGGCTGAACCGCGACTCCGTAATCGGCAAGACCGCGTTCTAATTCTTTCGCCACCGCAGCGCGACGGTTTTCCGGCACATCGATCAACCATAATCCGTGGCCACCTTGCGAGGGAAACTTGGCGATGAAATCACGCTCGGCGATGAAGAGTCCGCCTTGCAGCAACGAATGGGCAACCGTGCCGACTAAGACGATGGTGAAAGTCTGGCCACGTTCATCGCGATACGTCATACGGTCGCCAACCGACATGCCCAATGACCACATGGTGGTATTTTCATCGCCGATCGCCGGAATCGCACCATCGATAGAAGCGCTAGCGGTATTCAATAATTCCCAGGCACCATCTCCCTGAGCTGCATTGAAAGTAAAACGTCCTGAGAACGCACTTGGATTAATCCCGAACAAACGTGGCGTCGCGCTGTGGTTCAAATTCAAACAACTGGCATCATCGCCATGACCAACGCGCACGGGAACAAACTGCACGCCATCGAGTTTTTCTAGACTCAAGCGCTCGCGATCAGCAACCGTATTAAGATCTTCCGCCAGCGGCACCGCGCTTTCCATCGCCAATGCGAAACCACCGGTTCCTGACGTACGTTTATCCGCGCCGACCAACGGATCCTGACGATTCGCGCCGACCGCAAGAATAAGGAACGTGGCCGACGCCAGCACCACCACCACGCTGATACTACGCCCACGTCCACGCGCGGCATTGGTCAACGCCAATGATGGTAAATCCAGGCGCTGTAAACCCTGCTGCAAACTTCGATCGATGCCTGTAGTAAGCGCGGCAATACCAGCAATTAATCCTAACGTACCTGCACCAAAGAAAGCACCGACCGCTGCCGATGATGTGAGTGGCAACCAAGCAATGACGAATGCCGTGATGCCAGAAACCAATGCTAACCACACCGGCCAGCGACGCTTAGGCGGAACGATTTCGGCACTTGCTCGACCACGTAATAATTGCGGCACCACTTCCCGATGCAGCCGACGCACACGCCAACGGAGTACCACGCTAGCGAGCAACGTGCTGGCAAGCACGCCAGTGAACAACGTCCATGGCAGCATAAATAATGAAACCGGTGTGGCGCCGACGGCGGCGCTCCAACCACCAGCCAACGCGTTCAGAACTCCGGTGGCATAGACCACGCCAAAAAAAGTTCCGAGCACGGAACCAAGAAAAGATACCACCACGCACTCGCACCACAGCATCCGCGCCACCCGGCGTGGGGTGAAACCAACGGCCAGCAAGAGGCCGATTTCGCCACGCCGTCTATCTAAACCAAGGGCAATCAACATGCCCGCGAGGGTCAGGGCCGCGACCACCAAGAAAAAGCCGAGGCCGAGAAATAACCCTGAAAAATCCATCGCTTTGGCACTCGCCTCTAACGCCTGAGCGCGCAGGGGAATCGCCACCAAACCGAGATCCGCAGGCGTCACGTTTTCTTGTATCTGCTTGCTGACGTCGGCCACCGACTGAGTTAAACGCACGGCGGTCAGTGAACCAAAACGATTGCCAAATAACCGCTGACCGGCGGCCAAAGAAAGAAACGCCTTGGGAATGCCACGGTAATTTTTCCAATACTCCTCATCCGTCGGGCGGATGCGGTCAAGATCGATAGCCACGCCGGGATGCCAGTTTTTACAATCTTCCTCGTCAGCGATGCCAGGGAAACGCGGCATCAATTCGCGATCGGCAGCGGCGCCGGTGAGCGGAACAATGGCTCTGACGATCAAAGCGGCAGACGCTTCGCGTAGCCCGCCCGAGGGTCCAATGATAAAATATTTTATCGTCAGAACGTCGCCGACTTTCGCCTGCACATCATTCGCCAACCACTCATTGATCGCCACCCCATCAGCGCCGAGGTCGTGCGGGATCGGCGCACCGTGCTGCGGAAACTGCTGCCAATCAGCCGAGGCCACTAACGAATACGGCGTCGCGCGTTCACCCACTCGCAATTCATTGACGAAATACGTCATCACGCCCGCAGCCTGCGGCATTTTTTCCAATGACGCGGCTAACGGCGGGTCGAGGAAAATGCGCTCAGCGCGGACCTCCGTGCACTCGCCAACCGTACGCACATCAATCAACGCATCGGCTGGCGTCCATGCCGCTGCCACTGCCGCCTCAACCGCAGGTAGGTCTGCTCCGGCAGTCAGCACGACATTGGCAATGCCGAGCATTTCGCTGCGCTTTTGCAGGCTCGCCAGATCCATGAAGGCGGTTGGCGTCGGCACCTGTGCCGCACTCAGAGAGAAACGTCCGAACGACGCATCATCAACGATAGCAGCAACGCGGACGCGTATCGCCACCGTGGTATCGGCGGTTGATGACAACGGCGCATCGCGCGGTAAAAATCCGGGTTTTTCTACGCGCAACAACACCGTATCGCCTGGTTGGGCTTGCAAGCGCTGGGCTAAGCTGTGATTGAGCGCGACTTCGTCCGACGGCAAATCGATAACGGTTGTGGTCGGCGCGAGTCGCCAAAAGCGCGCATCCACGCCGACTACCGCAATCGCATTCGCTCGCTGATCACCGTTGACCGCCAAGCCACGTAGGTTCAGTAATGGCGCAACGACAATGGCTTTTTCTTTCACGGATGGCGCCAGCTTTTTTGCTAGGCTGATTGCCAGAGCATCGCTCATGAATCGCCCATTCCCAACGATCGCCACTTCCACCTGCCCAACACGCGCCAGCGCGGTTTCACGCAAACTACCGCGCACACTGTCGCCAATCACCAATGAGCCCGTTATCACCATCGCCGCTACGGCGATGCCCAACATCACCAACAGATGATCCCGCGCGTGGTGGGCGACCGTGCGAAAAATAAAATGCAGGGACGTCATCGCAGAGCCCCGTCCTGGGACCGCCGGCTGCCAGCCGGCCAGGGGCAATCCCCCTGGGACCGCCGGCTGCCAGCCGGCCAGGGGCAATCCTTCCCCCCCTGGGACCGCCGGCTGCCAGCCG
>JAYVSL010000144.1:0-4481 GCA_043775355.1 Planctomycetota bacterium | reverse complement strand
TTTACGAACGCTGAGCGTGAACAGCGTATGGCTGGTTGTATACGTGCGACTTTTCAGAAGACCATTGCCGATTTCGGTGTGTCGAGTCGATTCGTTTGTCACGCCCTTTCTTCGAACGCCACCAAACGGAAGTCTTACCGACGCAAACCTGCTGGAAGGAAAACATAAAGGACGAGGCCGCAACGGTGCCGGCTGGCAGCCGGCGGTCCCAGGCCTCCCAGGAATCCCAGGCCTCCCAGGCCACCCAAGTCGTCCCTGGCCTATTTCTTCTTGCGGCCACCACGGGCTGGGCGTTCTTCGACTTCTGGGGTTTTCTCGACCCATTTGCCATCAATAAAGAATGAGGCCCAACCGGAAGGTTCGCCGTCTTGCTCGCTCGCCAAGTAATGCTCTTTGGTTTTGCGACTAAAGCGGACCAACGTCGGATTGCCTTTCGGATCGACGGCGACCGCGTTCGCCAGATAATGGAATTTAGGATCCAGCTGTTCGAGGTGGCGCTTGAGGTCCTGAACTTTCGGCGGGCGCGTTTCGCGTAAGCGCGGGTAGGTGCTGGCAGCGAGAAACAATCCCAGCATGCCGTCGCGCAAAACGTAATGCGCCTTGCCATCGCTGCACAACAGTTCGGGCATCTGAATCGGATCGCACTTTGGTGGTGCGGCCTGACCACTGCGCAGGAGTTTGCGGGTGTTCTTGCATTCAGGATACGCGGTGCAGCCAAAGTATTTGCCGAAGCGTCCGGTTTTGAGCTGCATTGGTGCCGCGCATCGATCGCACTCAATGATCGGGCCGTCATAACCCTTGAGCTTGAAGTGACCGCTTTCGACCACTGATCCTGGGCAATCAGGATTGCGTCCGCAAATATGCAGACGTTTGGTTTCATCGACCAACCACGCATCCATCGCCGTTTTACACAAGGGACAACGGCGCTTATTAATGAAGATGCGGGTTTCGGCTTCGGTCGCTTCGGTGGCTTCCGGGTCTTCGGTCTTTTCCGTCACCGCTTCGGATTCATCGCCCGATACTAAATTGACGGTGTGGGCGCAGTAATCGGCGTCTTTCTTTTTGTCGAGCGCGTAGCCGGTGCAGCTCAAGAAAACGCCAGTTTTGGCCGTGCGAATCGCTAGTTTATGTTTACCACATTTGGGGCAGGTGATGTCGGTGGGCACCGGCGGATTGGTGCGCATGTGCTGACTTGCGTCTTCGAGTTTAACTTTGAAACCCTTGTAAAAATCATCGAGCACGCCCTTCCACGTCGACTTCGCTTCGGCGACATCGTCGAGGTCTTCTTCCATGCCCGCAGTGAATCCGTAATCGAGCAAATCGGGGAATGACTCGACCAAGCGTTCGGTCACAATGTCGCCGAGTTTTTCGGCAAAGAAGCGCCGATTAGCCAGCTTGACGTAACCGCGTTCTTGAATGGTCGAAATAATCGCCGCGTAGGTCGACGGACGACCGATGCCGCGCTTTTCAAGTTCCTTGACCAAACCCGCTTCGCTAAAACGCGCTGGTGGTTTGGTGAAATGCTGACTGGGATCGAGTTTGACGAGCTTGAGCACTTGACCGACTTCCAGCGTCGGCAATTCAATATCATCCTGTTTCGCTGGCGGTTGCACTTTCTGAAAACCGTCAAAACGCAAAACTCGGCCGCGAGTCGTCAGTTCATAGCCAGCAGCGGCAATGGTAATCGCAGTGGTATCGAACTCTGCTGGCGGCATTTGGCAGGCGACAAATTGACGCCAGATGAGGTCGTACAGCCGCGCTTCATCGTGATCGAGTCCGCTGATTTCGCGGTTACGAGCATCGGTTGGACGTACGGCTTCGTGCGCCTGCTGCGCATTGGCTTTTGATTTATAAACGATCGGTTGAGCTGGCAGGTATTTGGCGCCGAACTCTGTTTCGATCAGCGTGCGACAGGTACTGACCGCATCGACACTCAGGTTCACCGAATCGGTACGCATGTAGGTAATGTGGCCGGCTTCGTAGAGCCGTTGCGCCAAGGTCATGGTTTTCTTGACTGAGAAACCCAGCCGGACGGAACCCGCTTGCTGCAAGGTCGAGGTGATGAACGGCGCGGTGGGGAAACTGCGCGCCGGTTTTTCGTCCTTCGCCGCAACGGTGTAGGTTGCCTTTGATAATGCGGAAACAGCGGTATCCGCGTGATCTTTGATAGTCGGCTTGTACGCCTCGCCTTTAAAGCGCATGACCTGCGCGCGAATGGCCGCTGGCGTGGCGAGGTCGGCAAATACTTCCCAATATTCTTCGGGCACAAACTTGCGGATTTCTGCTTCGCGTTCGGCAATCAAACGCACCGCCACCGACTGCACGCGGCCAGCCGACAAGCCGCGAGCGACTTTTGCCCACAACAGCGGGCTGACCATGAAACCCACCACGCGATCCAGAAAGCGCCGCGCCTGCTGGGCGTTGACGCCGTTCATGTCGAGTTCACCGCAATGCTGAAACGCCTCTTGAATCGCGCTCTTGGTGATCTCGCTGAAGGTCACGCGCTTGAAGCGTTTCGGATCACCACCAATAACTTCGCGCAAATGCCAGGCGATGGCTTCTCCCTCGCGGTCACGGTCAGTCGCCAGATAAATGGTGTCAGCGTCTTCGGCGTACTCTTGCAATTCTTTGAGAACTTTTTCTTTGCCCGGCAGCACTTCATAGCGCGCTGCCCAACCATGATCGGGATCAACGCCCATGCGTCGAACCAGGGCCAGTTGCGAGCGGGTCGCCTTAGCGGCGATTTTTTGCGTCTCACTCAAGTTTTTCGTCGCGGCTTTGGTCTTCGCCGTAGCTTTGGCCTTGGCGGCTTTGGCTTCGTCATCTTCCTCTTCGCTTGCGCCAGAAGGCAAATCGCGAACGTGGCCGTAACTCGACTTCACGATGAAGTCGCGACCAAGATATTTGTTAATCGTCTTGGCCTTAGCCGGTGATTCGACGATGACGAGAGAACGACCCATGGAGGACCTCTTTGACTTAGGCGGCGTGCAAGGGCGTGGTTCTATGGTATCGGGGGCACCATGGTCAAGGGTCATGATTGGCCGACGCGACAGCCAGACAGAGCTTTCTCGTGCCCCTGTTAAGGTGCTCATCAACCCTTCACAACTCCTGTTCTTGCAAGGCTTGCGCTTCATTTAGCTGGCTCACACCTGGGCTGGAAATTGGTCTCCTCAGCCCCACGGTAAGACCATGCCCAACGCGACCACCCTGATCGAGTCCCTGCTGCTGCCGAGCCTGAATTGTCTCTCGGCAGTGAATCCCGCCGCAGCGGCGCAGCGGCGTCAACGGATGGCCAACGATCCGACGACGTTCGTTCGTGGGAGTCTTATTTTGCACGTGGCGTGGCTGGCTGCGCACCCCCTCGCCAAGGCACCGTGGGTGTGGTCGATCGGTGATGCGCACCAAGGCAACTTCGCCACCCTCGCGACAGGAGCGCTCAATCGCGCGGGGATCAGTCCGGTGACCTACGGAATCGCCGATGTCGACGACGAACATCCAGCGCCGTGGCATTGGGATATCGTACGCTTGCTCGCCAGCATGGCGGTCGCTCTGCCGACGCTCAAAAACAAAGAATTTATCGCCCTCGCCCAGGGCTGCATCGCGGATTATGCGCGGGTGATGAAAGCCGCGACGATTGACGACGAACACGCCGAACGCCTGGATTTTCACGGCTTGCCAGAGGCGCTCAAAGCGGTGATCGAAAGCGACAGCGATGAGCACACGCTGGAAAAACACCGCGCCAAACTCATCGATGGGAAGCAGCTGCGGGCGGCATCGGCGTGCGTCGCCGATGCCGCAGCGCGCACCCTGATGCTGCCAGCGGTAGAAGCCGCGCTTCAATTAAAATCACCGAGTAAAAAATTACAGGTGTTGGATCTTGCTCAGCGCACCAGTAGCGGCGGACTGGCTTCGCTCGGTCGTCGACGCTGGTGGGTGCTCGCTCGCGAACGTAACCGCGAGGGCGATTGGGTGCCGCGCGTTTTGGAACTCAAAGAATGTCGCCCGAGCGTGCTTTCCGCCATTCTTCCGGCGCAGCCGTTCACCCCAGCAACGACAGGGCGATGGACGTTACCGATGGGCGGTGATCCGTGGCAACGCTACGTCCCGATTGGCGTTGGCCACGCGCTTTTACGAACCCGCTGCCAAGCTCGCAGCGTGCTCGACCTCAGCACGTTGGACGCGGGTGATCGCCTGCGCTTGGTGCGGCTGTGGGGACAAATTCTGGCGACGGCACATCTCACCAGCGCGCGAGGACTCGGGCTGCCAGTGCATGAAATGGCGCAAGCGGTGGCCGATCACGCCAGTGAGCACGCCACTCCAGCGGGCGTCTTGGCGTGGGAACTCGCCGAGTGGACACGCGCGGCCTATAAAATTTTCGCTGATTCTATGTCCGATGTCCGATGTCCGATGTCCGATGTCCGATGTCGGACATCGGAAGACATCAAAATTGACACGACATCGGACATCGGACATCGGACATC
>JAYVSL010000143.1:0-1617 GCA_043775355.1 Planctomycetota bacterium | reverse complement strand
TTCAACATCGACCGTGATCGACAGATCGACATGCGTGATACGAAAATGCCGTGGACGAATCCACGTGGGCGGCGTGTCGGAAGGGCAGAATGGGCGTTGAGCAACGTCGAACATGGGCGGGAGTGTGTCGACGAGTGCGATGCGAGACAACTGGTCGCTGACGAGTCACCAATCCGTATAGCCGCTCGTTTGAGGGGCCACCAGCTACAGACTACAGAACATAGGTACGTGCGGCGGAGGCGTGTGCAAAACCGGTAACCCGTGGTCAGTGGCCGTGGCCCCTCTCAGCGCAAACCTGCCTTATTGCTTTGCCAAAGTAGCAGGCGGCCTTCAAACGCTGCATGAATACCGTGCTTTACGCTGCGCACCTATTCCATCGCAACGTCGAAACCTTGGTAAAATCTGTTTCGGTAACGATTCAGCATTTGACGAGCAGCAAATTCGTAGGGTAACCTGCCCGAACCACCCTTCGGAGTTACCCATGCGCCATTCCCGCATTGCCGCCGTATTTGCTTGGACCTGCACCGCTATCGGCGTGTCGATGACGCTGATCGGTTGTCCTGACCTGATCAAAGCCAGCGGTGACACCGTGGCCAGTGTCACGGTCACCAGCCATAGCTACAAAGGCACTGCCAGTGTTGGCGACTTCATTACTTTCGATTTAGACACCAGCGCGCTGACCTTCAGCTACCACAACCTGACCAATGCGCTCAGCGGTAGCGGCACCTATGTCGTCAATCCTGATGGTAGCTACACCATCACCGAATCATCTAACTGTTTTACTGATGCCTATGAAATCCCTGGTTATGCGCTGGTACTAAAAGGAACTAAGACGGGGCCAACTCAGGATATCACTTCACTGGTTACCTCATTCAAATCACAGACCAACACCATCGCCAGCGTGGCGAATAAAAGTTACAATTACATGCAGTTCCGCATTAATTCGGGCGGACTTGAAGTCGGCAATGTGACCATGGGCGCCGCTGCACAGATTACTACCTCACACTATTGGCCATACGGCAACTTCAGTGATCCGATGAATCCGAGTAACGCTTACCAAGTCGACTCGACATTCCCAGGAGCACCGACTGAAGATGCTGCCACAGGCGCATTGTATCTTTCCATTTTCGACAGCGGCATCTGGACGGATAATTATATTTTCTCCACCACCGACGGCTTGTTGGCGGTTGATACTGGTAACGGAAGTTTGGTATGTCTCGAAGATGCTGCATCGAGCGCGCTGTCGACCAGCAATGCCGGAACGTACCGTGGTTTGAGCTACGGAAAGACTGGCGCCAACACCGGCATGGGTAATGTCGAAACTCCAACGGTGGGCACGGTAGGTAAAGCGACCATATCTGTTGCCGCTGATGGCACTCTGCTGATCACTGACGCTTCCAACGCCACCATTGCTAGCGGAACCATTACGCCAATTGCCGGATCAGCGCTGGAAACTGGAATTGGCCACGCATGCCCAGGATTATTTCACGCCAGCATTTCCATCAGTGGTATAACTCAGGAAGTCTTCGTCACCTTCACTGGCAATGCCATGCTGTTCTCGTCCTTCCGTCCGACCTCACTTGGTTCAAGTACGTACGACTATTTTTATGGTGTGGC
>JAYVSL010000142.1:0-44581 GCA_043775355.1 Planctomycetota bacterium | reverse complement strand
CGCAGGAAAATCGCGGGCTGGGACCATAATTACCTCATCCAGCTCCTCGCCAGAATAGCCACGCCCGTGTCACACGAGGGGTAATGCAATTGCCCTGATCACGGACTGATGGCAGATGCGGCGGTCAGATTGCGCAAGTCATTGTCGAGCAGATCAACACGGATTCCGCCCCAAAAGCCCGGTTTGCCAATCAAATCGTCGACACCTGCATTGAGATAAACGCGATGCCACAGGCGATATCCGAGAGTAGCGCGCAAGAGAAAGGTACCTTCTTCGTAACGCCGATCATTCACATCACGCTGGTTATCTTTGAACCGCCCCATCACTCGCACATTGAGATCGCCAACGAGTGGGGCCTCAACATACCCACCGATCTTCGTCTCAATCAGACCTGCAGCGACCGTCAAACCGTAACGTTGGATATCGTCGTCAGGAAAAAATCGCCAGCCGAAGAGCAGATTAACATCAAAATTGAGTTTGTTGGGATCGTCTTTGAGCTCTTCACGATCCGATGGCGCCGTACGGAACGAGACTCCGCCTTCATAAAACTTCCACGGCTTCGGCTCAATACGAAGATACGCACCGTAAATGCTCGAACCGCTGGTTACATTGGTGCCGCCACCAACGCCCAAGAAGAGCTTATAGTCACTGAAACCAGAGGTCACCGGTTTCACTTCTTCCAGACGATCGCTAAAACTATCGACGGCAGCCACGGTCTTGTCGTGCAGCGTGTCTTCAAACACCAGCTTGCCCACCGTGCCTTTGCCCGAAGCAATCTGCGTGGTAATCACATCAAGATTGGCTCCGACGCGATCAAATTTTGCGGTGGCTTCAGCAAGGTTCGAAATGGTCTTTTTTAGGTCGCCACGATTTTCCGTGACGGTGTCATCGATCGTCTTAGCCGCCGAAGAAACATTCGCGACGGCGTCGGGTAACTGATCGACAGATTTTTTGATGGCAGCGCGATTCTCATCAACCAGATCACGTATCTGATGCGACATTTCCTCAAAACGCTTGATGGCGTCGGCGATCGACATGCGGTTGTCTTCAATCAACTTGGCAATGCGTTCTGACATCAACGAGAAATTGCTAATCGCCTCACCCACTTGCTTGCGGTTTTCCCCGACCAGACCTTTGATTTCATCAGACATCTTACCAAAGCTATCGAGCGAAGTTTTTGCTGTTGAAATCGCTTCTTTAATGCTCTGGCGGTTTTCTGAAATCACACTCTGAACCGAATTCAATACGTCATCTATGCCAACCGGATCCTGACCCATGAACTGAGTTAACATTTCCGGAGTGATCGGTCGACCAGACTTTGAGGCAATGTCCATTGCTGAACCACCCAAAAGCCCCTGAGTAATCGAGAATCGACTATCGTTATTAATCAACACCATCGCCTGACGTTCGCGCTGAAGCGTAAAGGTTATCTTCACCGACGGAGCACCATCAGGACCAAGCACAGGCACTACTTCGGTAATCGTCCCGACGCGCACGCCGTTGTAGGTTACTTGATCGCCCTCTTTCAGTTTTTGAATGCGCGGAAAGCGCACCGAATAATCACCACGCGGAGTACCGATCTGGGTGACGAAGACGGTGAACCACATCAGCAAACCAAGACCGATGAAAAACAAAATTCCAACTTTAATTTCGCTATTCACGAATGGGCTCCGGTCAGCATGGGCGCGGATGGTAGAGCGCGGATGATTTTGGCAACGAGCGATAACATGGGATTACCACGGTCCCTTGTCCGGTCCATTGTCCGGATCATTTTCCGTATCCTTCCGTCAATGGTCCTTTGGTCGATCCCGTCAGCATCTGTTGTAAGACGGGGTGCTGATTCGCTTGGATCTGTTCCTTAGTTCCGACGGCGATCATGCGGCCTTTGTAGAGCATGGCGATGCGATCAGCGATCATAAATGCGGCGGCCAAATCGTGGGTAATGACCAATGAGGTCACGCCCAAAGTACGCTGCAATTCCAGAGTCAGTTCATTGACACCATTCACTGTCACGGGATCGAGGCCGGTAGTGGGCTCGTCGTACAAAATAATTTCTGGCTTCTGAATGATCGCCCTGGCGATGCCAACGCGTTTGCGCATGCCACCGGACAGACTCGCTGGCTTTAAATGCAGGATTTCTTCCGCTGGCAAAAACACCGCTTTGAGCGCGGCGATCACCCGACTGCGAACTTGTTCTGGCGGTAGACGATCCACTTCAATCAGTGGCAAGCCAACATTTTCAAGCACCGTCAAGGAATTGAGCAGTGCAGCCATCTGGAACACCACGCCCATTCGTTTACGGTAGTCTTCGATCTGACGCGGAGTCGCCAGGTTCAGATTTAAGTTTCCAACTGTCACCGAACCGGCATCGGCAACCAGAAAACCCATCAGATGACGAATCAACGTCGTCTTGCCCGAACCCGAGCCACCAATGATGACTAACGTTTCGCCTTTATAGACGTCCATATCGATGCCACGCAGAATATGCCGCGAACCAAATTTTTTATTCAGGTCACGGATGCGCATCAGCACCTGTTTACCTTCAGGTGCCGGATCGAGCGGCCACGCGCGTTCGAGTTCTTGGCGCGTCCAAGCTTGGTTGGTGGTAGCGTCGCTCATTTAGAACCGCTTTATCGCTAATTGAACGAACGAGGTCAGGAACAAATCCATCAACAAGACAAAAATGACACTCAGCACGACAGCACGAGTAGTCGACTTACCCACTCCTTCGGCACCGTCGCTGGTGTTGAGTCCCTGATCGCAAGAGATGGTTCCGATCAAACAGGCAAAGAATACACTTTTTATCAAGCCACCAAAGACATCGCTAAAAACCAACATTTCCTTCGCCGAATCGAAGAACGATGACACCGTCAAACCAAAGGTTGGCTGAGCAATCAACGCGCCGCCTAACATGCCGACAAAATCAGCAATCGCGGTCAATAACGGCATGGTGATGACCAACGCCATAATGCGCGGCATGACTAAAAAACGCACGGGGTCGATCGACATCGAACGCAAAGCATCCACTTCTTCATTCACCGCCATGGTGCCAAGCTCGGCCGCCATCGCCGATCCCACACGAGCAAGAATAATCACCGCCGCCCAAATCGGTCCTAACTCGCGCGCAAACGTAACGGAAATTAATCCGCCGAGGGTGTTGATCATTCCATAATCATGCAGCGTCGCGCCCATCTGCACGGCCATGATCATGCCGGTCAAACCAGAAATCAGCGACAATACGACCAGCGAACCAAACCCGATAAATTCCACCTGTTTGAGTAACATCGGCATCGCGCGCCCAATTTGCGAAACGAAACCCAGCGCTTGATAAAACATTAACAACGCACGACCTGCGACTTGCGCTCGCTCCAAAATTCCGCGCCCGGTATTACTCACCACCATGGTGCCTTTTTCTTTGGCAAAATCCGTAAAGGTGGTGGTGCGACTCACCTCTAAAGATTTGTTTTGTTCGGGGGTCATAGACGTGCCCCAGGCAGCCGCAGGCCGATCATTGCTAAGGCAATCAAGGTTTTCGCATCACAGAGTTCACCCGCTGCGGCGAGCGCCGAAAGCCGATCGATGCTGACCACTTCGCGTGCAACCAGTTCACCATGCTCGGGCGCAGCGAGAACCTCGCTCAAGCCCTCAGCACGATACAAAATCATCTCTTCATCGCTGACCCCAACCGCCGGGAAAAACCGCGTCAATTCGGTGATGCGCGTAGCGGTGTAGCCGGCTTCTTCTTGGAGTTCACGAGCTGCGGTGACTTCAGGCGCTTCGCCAACCACGCGCGTGCCAGCAGGAATTTCCAGCGTCCAACGACGAATCGGATAACGATACTGGCGCACCAAGACCAACGACCTGGGATCCGGCTGCGCCAATATCGCCACTGCGCCAGGATGGTGAATCACCGGACGCACGACGGGACCGTCACTGGTGGCGAAGGTTTCGCGCATCAGGCTAAAGCGCTCTGAGCGAAAAATGGGATCAGCAGAGACGAAAGTCGCGTCAGGCACAGCAAGCTTCTAACGACCGACCGAACCAGTGGCAATCATCGGGCAGGCAACGGCCAACAGCGGCCAAGGATGATTGCCTCCCCCTCTTGCATCCCCAACGATGCCCGGAACCTGTCGCGCTCCCGCATTTTCCCAAGTTCGGAGTTTTCATGCGCGTCAGTCTAAGTTGGATCAAACGTATCCTAGGCCGCCAAGACCTTGGCGTCAGTGTTGCCGACCTGCAAGCCAAACTGACACTGCATCTCGCCGAGTTCGAAGCCGACGTCGAACGCTCGGGCCCCAACCTTGATGGCGTGGTGGTGGGCAAAGTCCTGACCTGCGTCCAGCATCCAGGCGCTGATCGTTTGCGCTGTACGACGGTCGATATCGGTGCGGCGGCCGCGCTGTCGGTGGTCTGTGGTGCGCCCAACGTTGCCGTCGGTCAAACCGTCGCCGTCGCCACCATCGGCACCAAACTGACGTTGCCTGACAAAGAAGGCAAACCCACGCTCGTCACCATCAAGGCCTCAAAAATTCGCGGCGAGCCAAGTGAGGGCATGCTCTGTGCCGAAGATGAACTTGGCCTCGGTGCTTCGCATGACGGCATCATGGTGTTGAGCGACACGCTAAAATTGGGCATGCCATTGGCCGACGCGCTGAATATCGGCGACACCGTTTTGCTGATCGAAAACCACGCGATTACCCATCGTCCTGATTTGTGGGGTCAATGGGGTTGGGCGCGTGAAGTCGCGGCCATTCTCGGCCTGTCGCCGCCAGCGGTTCCCGACATCACGTGGCAAGCACAAGGCGATGGTTGGACGGTGGATCTGCGCAGCGATGGCTGCACGACGTATTGTGGCGCCGTGGTTGAGGGCGTGACGAATACGCCATCACCAACCTGGATGCAGGATTTGCTCAATGGCATGAACGTTCGTCCACTCGGATTATTGGTCGACGTTACCAATTTCGTTATGCTCGAACTTGGCGAACCCATGCATGCCTTCGACCGCCGGGAAATTCACGGGAATCGCATCGTCGTGCGCGACGCGAACGACAGCGAAGCGTTCACTACGTTAGATGGCAAAGCACATAAGTTAACTGCTGCCGACGTCGTCATCGCTGACGATCAACGCGCTTTAGCTTTGGCCGGAATCATGGGCGGTCACGGCAGCATGGTGCGCGACGACACGCGCACGATCGTGCTTGAAGCGGCGACTTTCCAGCCGTCTCGCATTCGCCGTTCGCGTCAGCGCACCGGCACCGCGACTGATAGTTCGGCGCGTTTTGAAAAAGGTCTGTATCCTGAACTGGTGCCTGCCGCGATCACGCGCGCGATTCAGTTGCTGCGAGAATTATGCCCGACTGCCGTCGTCACCCATCGCTTCAGCGCTGGTGTGCTGAATGCGCCGGTGAAACAAGTCACGTTGCCGGTCGGTGATCTCACTCGCCTAACGAGCCTGACGCTCAGTGGCGAACAACAGCGCGATCTTTTGAGTCGCCTCGGTTTCACCGCCAACGGTGATCTGGTTGCGATTCCCTGGTGGCGCCGCAAAGACATTGGTTCGGCCGCCGATCTGGTCGAAGAAATTGCGCGCCTGCACGGGTATCATCACGTGCAACCGCAGACGCCTCGTCTGCCAGCGGCGGCACCATCGGTGAATATTTTACGCCAAGCTGAACATCGCGCCCGCCGCGTGCTGTCCGCTAGTGGCTGGGATGAAGTCGCCACGTACGCATTTACCTCCGAAGCATGGGCTGAAGCACTTGGTTGGAATGATGGGTTGATCCGTCTGGCGCATCCGCTGTCCAGCGAACAAACCGTGATGCGTCAAAGTTTGCTGCCGACCTTGTTGGAAGCTCTCGCCCGCAATCACAAACATGCCGAGGTCGCGGCCATCTACGAAGTTGGTAAACGCTATGGCGTCAGCGCCGGTCGCGGCGACACCGCCCACGAACGCATCGTGGTGACGGGCGTTTGCTCCGTTGCCGGTGACGAATCACCGTTTTTTGCCGCTCGCGACGCCGCGCTCGCACTGTTACGCGGACTCGGCTATCAACCGCGTTTTGTCGCACGTAAAGACGTCGACAGCGAAGTGGCCGATGGACGCGTCGTTGATCTTTTGATCAATAAACTGGTCGTCGGTGCTGCTGGTGAAGTCGCAAAATCCTTGCGCGAACGCGCTGGCTGCCCTGGGCGGGTTGGCATGTTCCGCATTGAACTGGAACAACTCATCACCGCACTCGGTGCGGCTAAGCCAGTGCCACATCAAGCACCAAGTCGTTTCCCGCTGGTCGAACGCCAATTCACTTTTGATTGCCCAGAAGAACTCCCCTACGGCGATCTGGAATTGCCCATGCGCCAAGCCGCTGGCGAATTGTTCGCAGGCGCTGCGCTCGATTCGATCTATCGCGGCGATCAACTCGCCGCTGGCCGCAAAGCCGTGAGCTTACGCATTTTCCTCCAAGCGCAGGATCGCACGCTTGAAGAAAAAGATCTGCAACATCTTCATAGCCGAATCATTATGGCGGTCGAGAAACGGACGTTGGCGAAATTGCGCGCGTGAACTTGCTGGCGCGTGATCCGATTATTTCAGAATCACGCGCAACCGCAGTCATTTGAACCGCAGCTCTTCCCGCCGCTCGTTGGCGCCGGTTCGATTTCTTCCACCTGCGTGCCAAGCTTCAAACCCCAGCGTTTTGCCGCATCTTGCCAGTATTCTGGGGCGGTGCCCATGGTGGTCAGGTAATTGCCGACCATCACCGCGTTGGCACCCACAGCGAACACTTCGTGCAAACGATCGCCAAGGGTAATTTCTTTGCCGCCAGCAGCCATCAGATTGCGATCGGGTAGAAAGAAACGCAGCATCGCCAAAGTCGTCAACGCTTCATCTGGATCGACTGGCGGACGATCGCCGAGCTTGGTGCCCTTGATCGGATTGAGAAAATTAATCGGAATCATGTTCGGTTCGATGAAGCGCAATTGCTCAGCAAATTCGACGCGCTGATCTTTGGTTTCGCCCATGCCGATGATGCCACCGGAACACAGACCCATGCCGGACTTCTTGATGTAATTGATGGTCTGCATACGCTCTTCAAAAGAGTGCGTGGTGCAGATGTTATCAAAGAAGCTGCGCGCCGTTTCGAGGTTGTGACCGTACACCGCTGCCCCGGCTTTCTTCAGTCGGTCAGCACAATTTTGGTTTTCCAAAATGCCCAGATTCACGTCAGCGCGGACCTTGCCGTTTTGAGAAAATTTCTCGACCGCCTCGCACACCATGTCGAGCTGGCTGCCTTCTTTGACGCCCCACCAAGCAGCGACCAATCCGAGTGCCGCCGCGCCGTTGGCCTTGGCGCTGTCCGTCGCAACCACGATGTCTTCGTCCGGCAACCATTTGTGCTTCTGGTAATCGGTACTCGCCTGGCCGGATGCCTGCGCGCAGTACGAACAGTTCTCCGAACAGTTGCCTGCTTTCACATTGAGGATCGAACAACATTTCACCTTCGGCCCAAGGAATTTTTCGCGAATGCGCCGTGCGCCAGCGAAGAGCGCTGCTTGAGCGGCGCTTCCCGGTTCGACGTCGAGCAACTCACGCGCCTGACTGGCGGTTATCTCCGTACCGGCAAGAACCTCGTCGGTGAGCTTGGCGATGGCAGCTGGATCTGTGGCAAGGCTAGTGAGGGTCGTAGACATGGGTCGGGATAATGACAAGCGTTCGGGAGTGCGGAAGTCCGGAGACGGGGAAGTCTTTTCGCTTCGGATAAGGTCGCGATTCGGCGGTATCACCAGCTTCAGCTAACCCATGTCGGAGCTTGCTCCGCGCCCATAAGCATTACCTTGAGTAATACCAAATGGAGATGCCATGCCGCAGTTAACAAGTAAAAGTCAGGTAACCATTCCCAAGCCGATCCGTGAGCACTTGGGAATTGAGCCTGGAGAGTCGGTGGAATTCGTGGTCATCGACGGTCATGTCGAGGTCCGACCAGCCGCGAGCCCCAGCGCCTTCGAGAGCGGTCGTCATCTGTTTGGTCGCTGGGATTCCGGAACAGCGGACACCAGTGCCAACCGCAAACAACTCCTGAGTGAGCACCTTGATGAAAAACACGCGCGCCGTCATCGTTGATAGCGGAGCGCTCTACGCGCTGTTCGATCGCCATGACCACCATCACCGTGCGAGTCTCGCCTGGATCACTGGGTCCAAACAGCGGACTTTGTTGACGAATGTCTGTGTGATGACCGAGGTCACGTATCTGCTTCACCGTCGCGGTTTGGGCGAAGCCATCGATCCATTTCTCGCATGGGCCACCGCAAGCTTAACGGTAGACCGTGACACCGTTGATGATCTTCCTCGTATCCGAACCATTATGGCGCAATACGCCGATCTGCCCGCCGATTTCACCGATGCGAGCTTGGTCGCATTGGCTGAACGACTTTCTTGTTTTACCGTCGCTAGTGTTGACAGCGATTTCACCGTCTATCGCGGAGCATGCCGCAGAGGCTTTATCAATTTGCTCAAACGTAGCTGAACGAACGATCCTTTCCGTCGTCACGCTGTCGAACTGCCACTGCGGCGCATGAAAAGTAGTTCACGGGTCAATAACGCCCTTTCCTTGCTCGATCTCTTGGTTGACTATCAATAATATTGTAGCATATTGATCCCTACTAGAGTCAATATGCAACAATTCGTAAGAGGTATAATAGTTAAAGACATCCTGCGCAGACTCAAAAATGCTCCCGTGGTGGCCATGTTGGGCGCTCGTCAGGTGGGAAAAACCACGCTGTCACGACAGGTCGCGCATGAGTGGACGGGACCGGTGACGCGCTTTGACTTAGAGCTGCCCGCAGATCGGGAGGCGCTAGCGAACGGGGCAGAGATGGTGTTGGGGCGCTGCGAGGGCTTAGTCATTCTGGATGAAGTCCAACGGCTGCCGAACTTGTTCGCGTTGTTGCGACCGCTTTGTGATCGGCCAGGGCGCACGACCCGCTTTTTATTGCTCGGCAGCGCCTCATGGGATTTGATAAAAGGGGTTTCGGAAACGCTGGCTGGGCGCATCCAATTTGTCGATGTCGGTGGATTTTCCATTGAAGAAGTTGGTGGCGACAGGCTGCATGAACTGTGGTTTCGCGGTGGCTTTCCGCTGGCTTATGGCGCGGATACTGATGCCGATGCGATGGAATGGCACGCCGCTTTTGCGCGCACATTTTTGGAGCGCGACATTCCGGTGCTCGGTATTGACGTGGCACCGGAAGCGTTGCGGCGGTTCTGGGTCATGCTGTCTCATTACCACGGACAAATCTGGAATGCATCCCAACTGGCGGTGGCGATGGGCAGCAAGCGGGCCACGGTGGAGCGCTATCGCGACGTGCTGACCGGGACGTTCATGGTGCGGGTATTGCAGCCATGGTTTGAGAATCTGGGCAAACGGCTGGTGAAATCCCCGAAGGTTTATCTGCGGGACAGCGGTATTTTGCATGGATTATTGGGGCTACACGAAACCATGGAATTGCCCAGACATCCAAGCTACGGCGCAAGTTGGGAGGGCTTCGCTTTGGAACAGACGTTGATCGCCCATGGTGAGCGTGATGCCTATTTCTACGCCACCCAACGCGGTGCTGAACTCGATTTACTGTTGTTGCGGCGGGGACAGCGTTGGGGATTCGAATACAAATGTGCCGACGCACCGAAGACCACCAAGTCGATGCACATTGCGTTAGAAGATTTGAAACTGGAGCACCTGTGGGTGATCTATCCTGGCACCAGGCGCTATCCGCTGACTGAAAAGATTACGGCATTGCCCTTGCGCGACATCAGCACCATCGAGTTCACGAAATGACCATGATCCTTGATCCGAGCCGACTGAATCATCGACCCCCTTTTACTGACTCAGGACATTTCCACCGGCACAATTACCCCCATGCTTCGGCCCATGCCGCTGATCGTCACTGCCAATGGAATCACTCCGCAACGTCCGCAGTTTTTGGCAGAGAACGCCACGTTGGTTGGCGACGTTCGTTTTGGGCCTGAATGTTCGGTGTGGTTTGGTGCGGTGCTGCGCGCTGATATAAATCCGGTGATTTTGGGAGCGCGGTGCAATGTGCAGGATTTGTGCGTGCTTCATGTCAGCCGCAAGTTGCCGTGTATTCTGGGTGATGAAGTCAGCATGGGTCATGCAGCGATTGCTCATGCATGTACGGTAGGGAGTAGATCGTTGCTGGGCATGGGCTCACGCGTGCTGGACGGTGCGGTGTTGGGTGAAGGCGTGTTGGTCGCGGCCGGTTGCGTGGTGCCAGAAGGCCTACAGGTGCCGGATCATCATTTAATTGCTGGAGTTCCTGGCCGGGTAATCAAGCCACTGGGAGCAGAAATTCGCGCGCGCATCGGCCGGATCGCCGGTGATTACGTCGCTTATCAAGCACTTTATCCACAAATAATGACGGACGTCGAAGCATGATGACCTTCCGCGCGCGCACATTTTGGGCCGTGAAGGTAATGATGGTTTGGTTGCTGACCAACATCGGCCACGCTGCTGAGCCATGGACCATACAAATCACCGAGATGGATCCGGTCGTACGCCACGAATTGATATGGCATTGCCGCCTCAACGGCCAAATACCCGCCGCGCGATTTGCTCAGGGACCATATACGGTGCAGGTAACACTAACTCAGGGCAACCGAGAGATCGCCGCACAGGAATTCACCCTCACACAACTTGGACAATTATTGACTGGTATCGACGTGGTAATGGTTCCCGCCACCCAGGCAGGAACAGACGCACCGGCTCAATTAACCGTCACCGTTACCGATCCCACACGGCGAGATCTTCAACACCTGACGCGCACGCTGCCAACGCCCATCAGCCTGCAACGCAGTTTGGAACAGCACCAACGAGCACTGCAGCAAAGCAGTGATCGCGATCCGCTGCCAGCATTGTGGTTAGAACAAGCTGGTGAATTGATTTTGGACGGAACGACCATCGCCACCTGTCAGTATTTGACGGCCATCGATCAGCAACTTCAGCAATGGCGGGCGGGGGTGCGAGGCAGCTCTCCGTTACGCGCATTTCGTGATCCCATCGACGAGAGCATCCAGCCGTATCGCCTACATTTGCCCAGTGGATCGCCGACCATGCTGGCGGTAATTCTAGCTGATTTATCAGAGATTCCGCGCAAAAGTGCTTGGCCAACCATACCGCATCCCTGGCTTGTGGCCGCAACGGAAGGCGGCTGTGCGATATTGGAAGTATATCCTGCTGGCGATGTCGCTTGGAATGGCATCGGTTTGCAACGCGTTTGGACCGCCATTTCTGCGGCCCGGGCGACAGAGCCGCTCTTGAAACAAACACCGATTGCTTTGATTGGCAGCGGAAACGCTGCGGCTGGTGCTCTGCGCCTTGCTGAAAACCAACCGGACGTGGTCCGTGCTCTTGGTTTTATCGCTGGTCGACTGCCAGCCGTGACGACGATGCCGATTGAATCCCATGAACGTTGGCTTGCCCTGCAACGTCCCGGTGAACGTCCGGCACATCTTTTATCGACGGTCATCGCATGCAGTAACTGTCGTGATGCTTCATTTCTAGAATGGTCCAAGCGGTTAATATTAGCGGGTCATTCATCGCTGAGCGATGCCAATACCGCTGATCAATCGGCGTTCTGGCGATCATTGAGTAACAGCCCTGCGATCATCTCGCCACGCGAATGGAAGATACTTACTCCCGGCATTTACCATCACATCGCGGTGGAAGAGTTAAGCGAATGGGGCGTTGCCGGATCATTGCTCGAAGACCAACAGGGAAATCTCCGTACGGTCGGCATTGCTCGTCTGCGATTGACTACACCAACAGCTCCAAAATCAGCAACCGCAACGCTGGTCGACGGTCAACCGTATCGCGAACCGAAAATGCCGCCGCCGGGTCCGCGCAAAATGCTTGATAAAGCAACGGGACCGTTGTCGACGTACGCAACCGGACCATTTGTGGTGGTGGTCGGCACCGGTGAAAGCGCGGCGGCCCAAACCGACAACCAAGCTTTAGGCATACAATTTATCACCGCGTGGGCCAACCATGCCCAAGGCCGTGTGCGCATGGTCCAGGATGTCGATGTACAAGAGGACTCTTTTGCCGGACATCACTTAATTCTCATCGGTAATAGCCGCTCTAATCTCCTCCTCGCGAAATTGGCCGCCAAACTCCCGGTGCAATGGGACGGACGAACCTTCACCGTTGACGGCACGTCATTTTTGCGCTCTGAACGCCGGGCATTCGCCTTAGCGTGGCCTCATCCCGCCAATGATGGACGGCTGATGGTCATTCTAGATGGTAAACCTGCATGGCGAAATGCGGGCTTACCCCTGGAGGGCTTGCCTGATCTGTTGGTGGGTGGGCTTCAAGCGAATGATCGGCCTGAAATACAGCGGACGTTCAAGAATGACTGGCGATAATGACTGGCGATAATGATTGGCGACAGCGCGACAGCTCCAGGAATCAAAACCATCATGGTTGCCCCACTGATCACCAGGCACAAGATCCGCCGCCCATGATGTATGCATTCCGCTTTTCCAGCTTGGCACTTCTGCTAATCACGGTCATTAGCCTGGTTCTTACCGGGTGTACTGGTGATCGGGTTGAGGCTCCGCCGACTGCCGAAGAGCAAATCCTGCTCGGACAGATTACGCGCGATCGCTTCGTCAAGATTATTGCGCTCGACCGCAATGATTTGGAACAGTTGGTCGTGACCACGCAGCAGGGCTCAGTGAATGTGCGTTATGTACTGAAGCCAGCGCGACCAGGTGATGCCAATTTGTTAATCCACAAACTCAACGATCGCTCAGTGCTGACCGTTGAAGATTCCGATCAACTCGGAACCGGTCCACAACCAGGATCTCGCGGGCATTATCGTTAGGATTGGCTTCCAAACTCTACGTTTCGTTTACCAAACAATCGCGCCTTCGACGATATGGAAACATGGACGGGCGAGATCTTTGTCGAGAACAATGCGGAACGTTTCATCGAACAGCAGCTCGACTCCGCGATAGGCGACGCCACCGACTTTCACCATCGCGGTTATCGGCTTTTGCGCGCCAGCTTGCTGACGTTCTGCGTGTCGCGCTAAAGTGACTTCACACGCAGCAAGACTAGTACATGAAGCAGAGAATGTTTCCAACGCTGTGCGCAGTTCATCGCCCAAAGATGGATCGCGCGTTAAACGATGCGCGATAACTTTACAGTGCTCCTTATGTTGAGTTACCGCCTCGGTTAAACGGGCGTGTTCTTCTTTAGCGATAATAAATTGTCGCTCTTCAAATGGATTGGTTCCCACTTGCACGCGCGTAGGAACGGCGTCCTCATTTCCCAGTTGATCGACGGTGATGTTGCCAGCGGCGATAATATCGCCAGCAAGGATTTCTTTGGCCATAACTTCGCCAGTGGCCAATACCCGTGCCCAGCGCAAACTGCTATTGACGCGTAAATTTCGGCATTTTATCTCTCGGTTGGACACGTAACGCACATCGATATCACCCTGGGCTTTGACGCGATTGGTTCCCTGTAAAATTCCGCCGCGTACGATCAGGTTGCCCAATGCAGAAACCCGGGCGTCTTCAATGACGCCCATGATTTCGATATCACCGGCACTTTTTATCGCGAAGCCCGCTTTCACATCTCCCTTTACCAAAACAGATAATTCCGTGTCGATGTTGCCGTGTTTATTATCAACATCACCTTCAACGATCAGGCGTGTCTGCACGCACAAACGCTTTTGACGATCACGATGAAAATGCCCACCATTTGCCGTTTGAATAAGATCCTGGTGCTGGGGATTCAGTTCAGCACCTTCGCCAATAACTCGGACGGGATCCAGAACGCGACCTGCTTTGGGCTCTAGGCATTTACCCCGTACATCAATTCCTGGAATGCCACCCGTTGGTGGAATGATTCGTGCCAACGACCGACCTTTCGCCACATCTTCGATGCGCCCATGATCATGCCAGTCAACGCGTCCCTGCTGATCCACTCTCAGGTGAACGCCCTCGTCAATGAGCATGTCTAATTTTCCATCGACACCGGGAATCGCAGCAATCCCTTTGGCTAGGTGAATGCGTCGAGGCTGAGCAGTACTCAAGCTGGCCTCTTCGAATAGTTCATTGCGTAATCCACAGACAATTCGATGTTCACTCAGCGCACGCTGCATGACTTTTTTCGTGACATAGTGATTGGGAAGCAAATCAACCCAGCAATTTAGACCCTTCTCGTCTACTTGAATTGCCGGGGTCTCGACCGCGATCTCGACCAAGCCGTCAACGACAATCTTAAAGCTGCCATCCGAGCCTTGACGTACCACTCCATCGCGCCGTGCGCTCACTTCACCATTTTCATTCAGTTGCAAACCGAGTCCAATGGTAGCCGGTAATAATGCTGGCAACGCACGACCATCGACGCCGATGCCATCAATCGTTCCGCGATGGTTGCTGGACGCGATGACTTGCCCCTGGGTGACCTTGGCAGCCAGCGCAACGACCGGGGTTATAGCCAGGGCAGTGAGGTCCTGCGGCGCAAGTCCGCTCGCCAAAAGTATGTCCCGTTCGTTTGAAGATGCGACGAGCGCTGAACGCAAGGCGTCCCCATCAATTCCTTGGCGCAATCCAGCAGTGGCCAACAACTGACGGACCGCTGCCAGATCAAGACGGCAATCCGCTGGCACCCGTAATCGAGCGCTCAGTCGATCAGGAGACATTGAAATCCAAGGTCGATCAGGGGCCGTTGCCATGTCTGGATAAGCTTACCACACAAAATGTTCACCGCGCGCAGCAAATGATTCATGTCGAATGAATCTGACGTGAAGTGACGCATTGAGAAATGCATAGTGCATTGGCGAAGCGATACTGTTTGCTTTTAGGCTGATGAGAGGGCTAGCTGCTACGGAAAACCGGTTTTATACGACGTCGCAGCACGATCCTGTAATCCGTAGCCGGTAGCCGGCAGTCTGCGATCCTGGATGAGTCCTCCGAACGGATGGACTCACCGCCTGTCCTTCCTATGGTGCGCGACCTTGTTTGCGCCACCCCGAGAACCGCCCCATGCGTCTGACGGCCCTCTACCTGACCTCCATCACCTGCGGTTTTTGCATGATGGCCCTCGAAATCCTTGGCGGACGGTTTATTCAACCGATATTCGGGTCGTCGATCGACGTGTGGGCTGCGATCATTTCGGTTTTTATTCTTTCCATGTCGATCGGTTACGTTGCTGGCGGACGCATCGCCGACCGTTCCCATACCAACGGCCCATTAGGTTGGGTGATCCTTATCGCTGGCGTCTTTTTTTGTCTGACGCCGTGGTACGGCATGCCGTTGATGATTAGCCTGGGCGAAAGTATTCACACCGCGCGTTGGGGCGTTTTGCTGGCAGCGTTTTTATTATTCTTGCTGCCATCGCTGATGCTCGGAATGGTTTCACCCATTTTGGTGAAGCTGGTGTTTACCAGCGCTGAAAAAGTGGGGACGACTACCGGCACTTTGTACGCCGTTGGTTCGATCGGCAACGTCTTGGGAATTTTAGTCAGCGACTATGTCTTGCTCGCCTACTTTAGCCTGAACAACAATATCCTCGCCATGGGCATAATATTGTGCGTCCTTGGATTGCTGCACTTGGTAAGACCGATGCACGCTACCGGGCATATTACGGATAAGGCGGTTCCCGACAGCGACACGGGAGCCCTGGCATGAAGTTGATTATTGCTTTTGTGTTGGCCGCGGTGGCCATCACCTGTGGTATTTGTTTCCAGTACAAACCGTACCACACCAACACTATTGGCTATGGCATTCAAGATCCGCTTGATCACCGCGATAGCGCATATTCCAGCATTACCTGGATGGTGAGCGATAGCGATAATTTTCAGCAGTTGAAATTTTTCGATCGCGTCGAAGGCGGCATTTGCCTACGTCCTTCGTGGGATGATCTCATCGCTCTGGCAAACAAAGATCCAACGCTGCGTCACTTGGTTCCGCCCGCTGGCACCCGTATCAAACCAGGAAAACCTGGTGCTGATTGGCCACACGCCTGGCAACCAGATCCGGGCACCGTGACAAATTCATCTTATATTCGACTGTTTCCTATCGGCGTCCTATTAAACCAAGCGGTCATGGCGAAAGCCGGTAACGATCTCCAAAAAGCAGAGCCCAAAATCATGGTTGTCGGTCTGGGCTCTGGAATAGGGATTGCCAACTTTGCCCATCATTTTCCGAATGCTGCGATCACTGTGGTCGATATCGATCACGTGGTCGAAGATATGGTGCGTGATCATTATCCTTTATTGGCTTGGTTGCTGACCCAGAAATTGGCGGATGGCACTCCACGTCTGCGTTTTGAAGTCCGCGATGCGCGCCAATTCGTTCGCTTCGACGCCAAACGTGAAACCAGAAAATACGACCTCATCGTGCTCGACGCGTACACCAGTGGCTCGACGATTCCACCGCACTTGATGACGGTCGAGTTTTTCGCGCAATGCGCCGATGTGCTGTCCGAAGACGGTATCGTTTTCGCCAACGTCATCGGCAGTTACACCGGTGACAAACGCTTGGTTTCTGGTGGAGCGATGCGCACGTTTCGTGCTGCTGGACTGAATCATCTATGGAATTTCCCCGTGCTACTACCTGGCGAAGGTCCCGGCACCGTCGACCAAAAATCGAGTCGCAACAATATTGTGGTATGCAGTAAAAAACCGCTCGACCCCAAAGGCAACGCCGCCGGTTGGGAACGCCTCAAACAATTTGAACCATACCCACAGTTGTCCCAGGGAAGCTCGGTCACTTCCGGATACGTCTTGGCCAATGCGCAGAAAAAAGTTCTCATCAGTGGATTGTTGCCGGCTGACCTCGTCGAAACGGCGACACTTAGTTTTCGAAACCGCATGACCATGCAGCCGAATCAACCAAATGTCCACCATACTTCAACGACATGGTTTAGTGAGGATCACGCGATTATCGAGTCGATCATGAATGCCGCCGATGAAGCGGTTGCCAAAGGTAAAATGACAGAATTGCCTTTCGGCTGGAAAAACCACGCTGAGGCCACTCTCATCGAACGACGCGAAACCGATTGGGTGATGACCGCACGTGATCTTTTCCGTACCGTCATTCGGGTCGCTCATGATTCAAATTACGGTGGAGAAGAACTCGTCGGCCCACTCGAAGCCGAACGAGCTGCCGTAAGTACGCCAAACTGGATCATCACTGATGCACCGCTTTTCACCGACCAAAAGCCCAACGCCGATATTTTTAATAACTAACGAACCATAATACGTTCGCTGTCCGATCGAGGATACCACTATGGCTACCATCCTCACTCTTACCGCCAATCCGCTGGTCGACCATCTGACCACCGGGCGAATTGCGGCCAATGAAGTCAATCGCATCGGGCATTTCAGCGCGTTGGCAGGCGGAAAAGGTTTGAACATGGGCCGCGTCTTGGCGCGCCATGGCCATCGTGTTATCGCCACTGGTTTTGCCGGTGGTCCGGAGGGCGATCTGCTCGCGTCGCTGACCGCTGCTGATGGTATGGAGCCTGCTTTTGTGACGACCGCAGCACGCACGCGCATTGGTTTTATTTCTATTGATCCTGAGGGTGGTGGTTCAACGGCGGTGCTTGAACACGGCACGCCGGTGACGCAGGCAGAAATGGGCTCGTTGATGCAACGTTTCCGTGCGCTTTTAACTGGTATTGATTTAGTGCTGGTCGGTGGATCGGTTCCGCACGAAACCTGCAATGGGCTTTACCGCCAAGTGCTTGATCAATGCGCCGTCGCCGGAGTCACCTGTTGGGTCGATTCCTACGGCGTGGTGATGGATGAAGCGCTGGGCGGCGCCAATCCACCCGCGTTGAGCAAACCAAACAAACAAGAATACGGAAAAAATGGCCGTCGCTGGTTGTCGTGCCGCGAACTCCATCTGAGCGACGGTGCGAACGAAGTGAAAGTACGTCACCCTGAAGGGCGCTTTCGCGTCATCCCACCTGCCATAGACGTGCGCAATCCAGTGGGCAGTGGTGACTGTTATTTGGCGGCGTTAGCTCACGCGCGTTTGACCGGCATGGCGCTCACCGATCAGTTACGTTACGCCGCCGCCGCTGGTGCAGCGAACGCCGCACGCATTGACATCGCCCGCATCGCTCCTGCTGACATCCGCGCACTGGTTGATGATGTTCAAATCCTGCCAGCAACCGAGTAACCCATGGCCCTCAAGCTCTGCTTTCTTTCGCAAATTTTGATCGACGACCAAGATAATCAGTTCGTGATTTTTGTCGCTGAACGTGAAGGTCACCGACGTATTCCCATTGTCATCGGACCGATGGAAGCCGTGGCCATCGACCGAGCGGTGAAAGGCCAGCGCTTCTCGCGCCCCCTCACGCATGATCTCTTTATCACGGTTCTCGAAGCCGTTGGCATGCGTTGCAAAGAAGTGCGCATCGTCGATCTGAAAGAAGGAACGTTCTTCGCCGAGCTGCTGCTGGTAAACGACGGCGACAAAGAAGTGCGCATTGATTGCCGTCCCTCCGACGCCCTGGCGCTGATGGTTCGCCTGCCGGAAACGCCCTTGATGGTTGAGGAAAATGTTTTAGCCGAGGCTGGGGCACCATAGCAGAGGCGAAGACAAATTGCTCTGCATCGAGTTACTTAAGAAATAACTTATCTGTGGTATCTGTGGTTATCCATACCGTCGCTGTTGGCGCTTGGCTTTTGGCGCTTGGCTTTTGGCGCTTGAAAGGCCCCATACCTTGCAGAGAAACCTTCATGAAACACCAGCTGCTCATTCCCCGACTCCTCTTCGTGTTATCATTATTTTATTCGCTTATCGCGCCGCCCATTCGCGCCGCAGATTCGGCGCGCGATCCTGCGAAGAAGCCAAACATCATTTTGTGCATGACCGACGATCAGGGTTGGGGCGATGTCGGCTATAATGGACTGAAGGCCATCCAGACGCCGAACCTCGACGCGATGGCTGCCGCCAGTCTGCGCTTCGATCGTTTCTATGCCGCGCATCCCAGTTGTTCGCCAACGCGTGCCAGTGTCATGACCGGACGTCACCCGTATCGCAGCGGCGTTTTCTGGCCAGGCATGCCGTTGCGCCGACAAGAAATGACCATCGCGCAGGCGGTAAAAAAAGCGGGATATGTCACCGGTCATTTTGGAAAATGGCATTTGAGCGGCGGAGCCCCTGGCATGGGCCGTGCGCTTCCGGCCAGCGATCCGCTGCATCCTGGGCGCTTTGGTTTTGACCTGTGGTTTTCGGTGTCGAATTGGTTTGATACCGATTGGACCTTTAGCCGCATGGGCGAGCCGGTGAAAGTATTAGGCGACGGTTCTGATGCGATCGTCGCTGAGGCATTAACCTTTGTTGAGAAATACGCCAAACAGGATGCGCCTTTCTTTGCCGTGATTTGGTTTGGCAGTCCACACGTTCCGCTGAAGCCAACCGCTGAGGATCTCAAAGCCGCCGGCGGTTCAGCATACTACGGTGAAATTTTAGGGATTGATCGCAGTATGGGAACGTTGCGTGGTGGTCTGCGCAAACTTGGGATCGCCGACCAGACCATGCTGTGGTTCAACAGCGATAATGGCGCGTGGATCGATGAAAAAGCCGCGCCAGATACGTACGGTTCGAATGGCACTTTGCGCGGTTGCAAAGGTCAACTCTGGGAAGGCGGCATTCGCGTGCCTGGGCTCATCGAGTGGCCGGATCGAATTAAAGTATCGTCCACCACCAAGATCCCCGTCAGCACCAGCGACATCTATCCAACGCTGGTCGACCTACTCAATCTCACCATTCCCGGCCAACTACCGCTCGATGGAATCAGTCTGATGCCGTTGATCGATGGACGAATGAAAGAAAGGCCATCGCCGATTGGCTTTTGGCATCCAGGCGCCAGCCCCTTCAATGGTCCCGCCGCGTGGAATGATAATCGTTATAAGCTTCACAAGTTACCTGGAAACAAGTTCGAACTCTATGATCTGTCGGTTGATCTCACGGAGAAAAACGATGTCGCCGCTCAGCAACCAGACGTTGTCAGCCGCATGAAAGATGAACTCGACACTTGGCAAAAGGCGGTCTGGAAAAGCAATGAAGGTCAAGACTATCCTGAGAAAAGAGTCCTTCCTTCTGAGCATGAGCCGGGGAAATAACGGCTAAGAGCCCGCGTGTCGTTGGATGTCTTTTTTTAGACATATCAAATATTACAACTCACCAAAATGTAAGCTGCTCTATACGTTTGCATCAAAATGAACCCAGTTTGACTGTGAAACCGTCAAAACACAGGCAGCGTGTGGCATGATTCAAGATGATCAGCTAAGGTCTACAAGCCAGAGGACAAGTAAGAGCTAGATGAACCAGAGTCCCGTTACTGATGCTCAGCGTATGCTTGAAGTGCAGCAGCTCTTCATCAAGCACGCCAATGGGCTTCGCGGTCTGATTGGCGCTTTGTTTCCTGATCTCGATCTCGCCGATGACGTCCTGCAAGAGGTCTTTGTGGTGGTGAGTGAGAAGGCCACCACCTTTCGCGCCGACAGCGATTTTCGCGGCTGGGCCTATGGCATTGCCAAGCTGAAAGCGCTGGAACATGCGCGACGTTACCACTCCAAGCGCAAAGTCGGGGTATTCTCGCCCGAAACCCTTGAATTACTGTGCGATGCTAAGCCTGAAGAGGAACATGACGACGGCGAAGTTCGTCATCGCCTTGGTCGCTGTCTCGGCAAGCTGACACCGACCCTGCGCGAAATGGTACGTTTGCGCTACAGTGAAAATCTGAGCCCCGGCAATATTGCTACGCGCATGGAATGGACCAGCGAAGCGGTGTATGTCGCGCTGTCGCGATCACGTGCTTTGTTGCGTAAATGTTTAGATGCAGCCCTGACGCGCGGAGAATGACCACCATGAACCACGCGGAATTTGATCAGTTGGTCGATCGCCATTTGGACGGCGGCCTGGATTTCGCTGCGCAAGAACGCTTAGAAAAAATCCTGCACGAGCAACCCTCGCTGCGACGTCGTTTCTGGGACCTTGCGAATATACATGGTCACTTGGCGTGGGTGGAACAAGAGCGTCACGTTGATTTGCCGAGTCAGGAAGCCATCACCACGGATCGCGAACTTCGTCATTCATCGACCCAGATTCCCGTCTCGACCATTGCCGCTCGCCGCACGTCACAAAAACGCCAGCGTAAAACCATTACCGCTTCATTTTTTTGGCGAACCACAGCCGCCATAGTGATCGCCGCCAGTGTTGCCGTGATGATTGGACTGACCTTCGTCACATGGAATACCTCACCATCGCTTCCTGTCACCACTGATACCGTCATCGTCGATCTTGCAGATGCACATTGGCACGGCGGCGGAGGCCCAGTAGTTGGCGAAGCCGTTGGCAATCGCACGCTGATCATTGATTCCGGACTTGCACAGCTGCGTTTTGCTAGCGGCGCGACGGTAATTCTTCGTGGCCCAACCACGTTTACTCCTCGCAGCAGTCGCGGCGGTAAGTTGGACCATGGTCAAGTGGTGGCGCGCGTGCCAGAAAGTGCCAGCGGCTTTACTATTGAATCCGATGTGACCCGCGTCGTCGACCTTGGTACCGAATTTGGCTTCACTACCACCGCACCCGCAGGCCAAGAAATCCACGTATTTAACGGGTTAGTGCAGGTCTTTGCCGCCGCGTCACCAACCAGTTTACCACAAGCGCTCCATCGTGGTGAAGCCGTACGTATAAACCATCTCGGTGCCATCGCGCCAACGACGTTTGACGAGCATAGCTTCATCCGTGCGATGCCCGCCGAGTTGGCATCGTCATCATTGAAGCTTGGTTTAGTCGCCCATTGGAAGCTCGATGAAACCACCGGCACGTCAGCACGCGATGACAGCGGTCATGATCATCACGGAACTTTGCATGGTACCACTTTTGAAGAAGTGACGGTTCGAGGGAAAGTGGACAACGCCCTACGTTTTTCCGGTAGAAGTTATATTGATGTGCCTGACCACCCTCAATTTCAACTGGCTGAAATGACCATTCATGCCTGGATAAAACCAGAAGCTCCTCAGCATTTTGATGCACAGATTATTTCGAAAGCCTCGAACTTCGGATTGGCGACACCACGCAATCAAGCGATGAAATTCTATTTCTGGGATGTGGACCGGGAAGTTGACTGGTCTTTCGCGCTCAACAAATGGGTGAACCTGTGTGCGACTTTCGACGGCCAAACCCGCCGTTTTTACGTCGATGGTGTCCGTATCGCTAGCATCACCAGTCCGCCAGCCCCCGTCGTCTTGGGCAAACCACTCTATATTGGTGCGCTCAAGTATTCCAATGTGGTCGATAGTTTTTTTCATGGCGCCATTGATGATGTTCGCATCTACAACCGCGCGTTGTCTGATAACGAAGTTCATCTGTTGTTCCTCTCTGCTGCCGCCAGTCCGACCTTACCCCACTGATCCCCACTGATCCCTCTGAGTCCGGTGCACACCATATGAAAAATCGACTCGCATTCATCGGTTATTTACCAGCGATCATTTGCTCGTTCCTAGCTCTATCGCTCGGAACGCAGGCTTTTTCCGCTGAGGAACCCAGCTTTAGTCCCGAAGACATCAAGCTGTACGAAACTCAGATTAAGCCAATCCTTGATGACAAATGTTTAAAATGTCATGGCGGCGAAAAGACCAAGGCGGATTTACGTGTCAGCAGTCGTGGCGCCTTACTGCGTGGCGGCGAAAGCGGAGTGGCGGTCAATCTCGACAAGCCAGACGCAAGCCTGCTGCTGAAGATGATTAATTATGCCGACGACGATCATCAAATGCCGCCGAAACAAAAGTTGCCAGCCGATCAGATCGCACTGATGACCCAATGGGTGAAAAAAGGACTTCCGTGGACCCCAGGAGTCATCGACGAACACGCGGAGGTCAAAAAGAAACCGCTGATCAATGACGAGACACGAAATTACTGGGCCTACAAAAAACCACTGAAGTCGGACTTACCAAAGGTGGCGAATGCCAAGTGGGTCGCCAATCCTATCGACGCCTACATTCTTGCTGACCTTGACGCGCATGCGCTGAAACCAGCACCTCCGGCAACGCCAGAAGTGCTCATTCGCCGGGTCTATTACGATTTACTTGGCCTGCCGCCAACGGCCGCTGAAGTCGCGCAGTTCGCCGCCAGCAAAGATCCCAAAGCCTACGAAAAGTTGATTGATCGTTTACTGTCAAATCCGCATTACGGCGAAAAATGGGGGCGTCACTGGCTGGATGTCGTCGGTTATGCAGAGACCAATGGTTATGAACGCGACGGCAATAAACCAAATATCTGGCGCTACCGTGATTACGTGGTCAAAGCGTTTAACACCGACAAGCCGTATGACCAATTCGTCAAAGAACAATTAGCGGGCGACGAGCTGCCGAATAAAAATGCGGATTCGATCACGGCTACCGGCTACTACCGCCTGGGGCTGTGGGACGATGAACCTGCCGATCGTGAGCTAGCCAAATACGACGGTCTTGATGCCATCGTATCGACCACCAGCGGCACATTTCTTGGCATGGCTTTGGGCTGTGCTCGCTGTCACGATCACAAACGCGATCCTTTGCCACAGGATGATTACTATCGAATGCTTGGTTTCTTTCATAACCTCAAGCCGATGACCAATGGGGGCGATGATATTGAAACCACCGTGACCACTCCGGACGAAGAAAAAATCGCCGGAGAAAAACGTATCGCTCAATTGGAAACCGAAATTGCCGCCCTTGAAAAAGCCCTCGTGGCTAAGAGCCCGCCATCAGACCAACTACGCGCGGCGCGGCGCGAGTTAAGCCAACTAAAAAACAACGCCCCAGGAAGTTACCGCACCATCAGCGTCACCGAAAACGATCGTGTAAATGACACTTTCGTTCTCGCACGTGGTAACCCCAGTTCCAAAACCAAAAAAGTTGAACCAGGATTTCCCCAGGTGCTTGGCTTCGCTGAACCCAAATTGCCCAATGGAGCGCAGGGGCGGCGCACGTTACTGGCGGATTGGATTATTCACCCCGACAATCCGCTGACCGCCCGCGTGATGGCCAATCGACTCTGGCAACACCACTTTGGCCGCGGCATCGTGAGCACCTCAAGCGACTTCGGAAAACTGGGGGAAATGCCAACGAATCAACCATTGCTCGACTATCTCGCATTAGAATTCCAGAGTCGTAAATGGAGCATCAAGTCGATGCACCGTTTGATAATGTCTTCAAATACGTACCGCATGTCGTCGAAAGATGATGCCGCAGCGTTGGCCAAAGATGCGGGAAATCTCCATCAGTGGCGCTATAGCATGCGGCGGCTCACCGCTGAGGAAATTCGCGATTCAATTCTGAGCGTCGACGGAAATTTAAACTTGACGATCGGCGGACCGAGTATTTTCGCGCCCGTACCACAAGCCGTTTTGGCCACCTCATCGAAACCGAGAGAGGTCTGGGGAAAAAGCTCGCCCGACGAAGAGGTCCGCCGTTCGATTTATATCAAAGTGAAGCGCTCATTGATTCATCCGCTATTGTCGATGCATGACTTCGCCGATACCGATTCCAGTTGCCCAGTACGCTTTGCCACCACCGTTCCGACCCAGGCCTTGAGCATGCTCAATAGCGAATTCATCAATCAACGTGCCAATGCTTTCGCCAAGCGCTTGATGACCGAGGAGCCCACGTCAGTTGCCAAGCAAGTCGCGCTTGGCTTGCGCCTGGTTACCCAACGCGAACCAAAGGCGGCAGAAATCCGCCGAGCGCTCACCTTTATGAATGATCTCCAAGCTAATGAAAAAGCCGATCCCAACCAGGCGCTCGCGCTCTTTTGCCTTATGGCGCTCAATCTGAATGAGTTCGTTTTTCTCGATTAAAATCGCTTGCGGCCTATCGCTTTCCTCCGTTCGCTAGGAACTTGACCATGAATCATTCAACCAATGCCACCAACAGCCAATTCTGCGGACGTACTCGTCGTGAGCTGCTGTGGCAAACAGGTGGCGGTTTTACTGGCGTGGCATTGGCCAGCTTGCTCGGCAGCCAATTCTTTTCCGCATCGGCCACCGCAGCGGAAGGACACCCGGCTTTCGTCAATCCCCTCGCGCCGAAAATACCACACTTCAAAGCCAAAGCGAAGAACGTCATCTTCCTCTTTATGTACGGTGGACCGAGCCAAGTCGATACCTTCGATCATAAACCTGAGCTTTATAAACTCGACGGCCAAACCATTGAAGTCAAAACCTTTGGTCGTGGCGGCCACAAAAACCAAGGCCGCGTCGTCGGTCCGCAATGGCAGTTTAAGCGTTACGGCAAGTGTGGGAAAATGGTCAGCGATTTATTCCCCAACGTGGGTGAGTGCGTCGACGACATCGCCTTCATCCACTCGATGACAGCCGAATCGCCAATCCATGGTTCGGCCATGCTGATGATGAACAGCGGTCGCATTATCTCTGGCCATCCGTGCCTGGGTTCGTGGGCGAATTATGGACTGGGAACGGTGAACCAAAATCTTCCCGGGTTCGTTGTTATGCTCGATAAAACCGGCGGCCCCATCAGCGGCGCGAAAAATTGGTCGAGCGGTTATATGCCCGCATCGTATCAAGGCACCGTACTGCGCGGCAGTGGCGAACCGATTCTTGATCTCAAAACGCCTGAAGGAATGACCGATTCGCGCCAGCGCAAATTGCTTAACGCGCTCAAAGGTTTTAATGACGAGCACGAAAATGGACGCGTTTCCAATACCGATCTTGCTGCTCGCATCGCCAGCTATGAACTCGCGTTTAACATGCAGAAACACGCGCCTGAAGCCGTCGATATCTCCAAGGAAAACGCTGCGACCAAAGCCATGTATGGTCTGGATAATAACGATACTTCCGATTTCGGAGGCAAATGTTTACTTGCTCGGCGACTGGTGGAGCGCGGCGTGCGCTTCATTCAAATTTATTCCGGCGGTGCCCACAACGATGATAACTGGGATGCGCACACGGATATGAAAGCCAACCACACCAAGCATGCACTGCACACCGACAAACCCATCGCAGGATTATTGAAGGATTTCAAGCAACGCGGAATGTTAGATGATACGTTGGTGGTGTGGGGCGGTGAATTTGGTCGGCAGCCAACCGCCGAATATGCCAAAGGCACTGGTCGCGATCACAATAGTTATGGTTTCACCATGTGGATGGCCGGTGGCGGCATCAAAGGCGGCATCAGCTACGGCAAGACCGATGAACTCGGTGGAACTGCGGTTGAAAACCGCCTCCAAGTGAAAAATTTGCACGCCACCATTCTCAATCTCATGGGCATGGATCAGACCCGCCTGAGCTTTTTGCACAACGGCCTCGACCAAAGTTTGGTCGGCGTTGAAGGCGCCGATCCGATCAAAGCCATCATGAGCTGACCTTCTCGCTCATTCTATTCACCCGGTCTTCTCACCATCACCATCACGAGGAAATTCCATGCGTTTCATGCTCACTCTCGGCATTTTGGCCGGCTTCGTTCTCTCACCTACTCTCGCGCTGAATGCCGCCGACATTACCGGCACCGGCCATCGCTTCTTCGCTGCCGACTATGACAAGCATGTCATGGCCATTGTCGGTGCTGATGGTAAAGTCGAATGGAAGCGTGAAATGAAGGGTGGTTGTCACGACGCCTGGATGCAGGCCAACGGCAAGATCCTGTGGACCCCAAGCGGCGATAAGATTTTTGAAGTCGATCCCAAAACCGATACCGAAACGCTGATCTACGATTCACATAAACATGGTGAACAAAAAGGCGATGTTCAAATTCACGCTTTTCAGCCACACAAAGATGGCACCATCACCGTGTTCGAATCCGGCCCCCATCGTGCGATTGAGATTGATCGCAGTGGTAAGGTTTTGAAAAGCGTCAATCTGCCGATGACGGGTGACGCGCATCACCAAACGCGCAACGCGCGCAAGCTCGACAATGGCAACTATCTCTTGGCGCTTTCCACCGATTCAAAAATCGCCGAGGTCGATCCGCAGGGTAAGATCGTGTGGGAATACAAAACCGCCGGAGAATGTTACAGCGCCATACGCCTACCCAACGGCAACACCCTGGTTGGCGGCGGCTTCAGTCACCGCGCCTTCGAAGTCGATAAAGCAGGCAAAGAAGTGTGGACGCTGACAGAAGCCGATCTTCCAGGCATCAAACTTGGCTACGTTGCCCAGGTCCAGCGCCTGTCCAACGGCAACACCATTATCATCAATTGCCATGCCGGTCCCAAGAACCCACAGTTTATTGAAGTTACTCCGGCGAAGAAAATCGTCTGGAGCTACTATGATGCAGAAACCTTCGGCAACTCTTTGCCGGTCGGATTTGTCCTTGATGATGCGGGTCTCATCCGCTGAATTTCAGACGCATTGAATTCAACAAATTCAACGCGCTTGGTGGTAGCACCTATTCCCGGATGATAAGTCATCCGGGAATATTTTTTTTACTACCTCCTCTTTATGCCAAAGGTTTTCTGCCCACGCGCAGCTTTTTCACCGCCTTGCCCTTTCTCCCTGTCGCCTGGGCCGACTTTTCAACGGGAACGTGTGGAAGCACCAAGTAAGATTTTGGCAACGATCTGCCTGCTAGTACCGTAAATTATCGGACATCACTATCCGATTGCCGACCCTCACGTGCCCGCTAGGTTTCGCCGCTTCCCTGTGGCGGAGCATTCCGCGGCAAGGGATGCGGTCCACGATCCTTGTCTGGGAAGCCTCATGAGCGAGCCAACGTCGCCTTCCACTGCTCTTGAAACCTTTGCCTACGATAATCGTTGGGCGAGCAACTTTGTCATCGCCACCCTGTTCTGGGGTATCGTCGGCATGACGCTGGGCGTGACGATCGCCTTAGAGCTAGCTTTTCCAGCAGCCAATCTTGATTTGCCGTGGCTGACCTACGGCCGTCTGCGGCCATTGCATACGAACGCGGTGATCTTTGCTTTTGCGGGCAACGCGATCTTTGCTGGCATTTACTTTTCACTTCAGCGCTTGCTCAAAGCGCGGATGTATAGCGACAAATTATCGGCTTTCCATTTTTGGGGTTGGCAGGCCGTTATCGTCGCCGGGGTATTGACGCTGCCGCTGGGTTTGACCACCGGCAAAGAATACGCTGAACTGGAATGGCCAATCGACATCGGCCTCGCATTGGTGTGGGTCGCTTTTGGCATCAACATGTTCATGACCATCCTGCGTCGGCGCGAGCGCCACCTGTACGTCGCGATCTGGTTCTATATCGCCACCTGGATCGGCATTTTTATGCTGCACGTGGTGAATTCGGCTGAGTACCCCGTCACGCTGTTCAAGTCCTACCCGGTCTATGCCGGAATTCAGGACGCTATGGTGCAATGGTGGTATGGGCATAACGCCGTGGCCTTCTTCCTGACCACGCCCTTTCTGGGCATTATGTATTATTTCATTCCCAAGGCCGCTGAGCGCCCGGTTTATAGCTACCGTTTGTCGATTGTGCATTATTGGTCGCTGATCTTCATTTATATTTGGGCTGGACCACACCATTTGCTGCACACCGCACTACCTGAATGGGTACAATCCCTTGGCGTGGCGTTCAGTATTATGCTGATCGCGCCATCCTGGGGCGGCATGATTAACGGCCTGCTGACGCTGCGTGGTGCGTGGGATAAAGTCCGTGAAAGTGCCGTGCTGAAGTTCCTGGTCGCTGCGGTGACGTTCTATGGCATGTCGACCTTTGAAGGCTGCATGCTCGCCATTCGCGAGGTCAACGCCCTATCACACAATACCGATTGGACCATTGGTCATGTACACAGCGGCGCCTTAGGTTGGGTCGCGCTACTGAGTTTCGGCATGATCTATTGGATGATCCCAAAAATGTATAAAACTAAACTGTGGTCGGACAGTTTGGCCAACATTCATTTTTGGCTCGCGACCATTGGCATCGGCACTTACGCCATCGCCATGTGGATTGCTGGCATCACGTCTGGCGCGATGCAGATGGCCTTTGATGAAAATTCGAATCTCGCTTACACCAACTGGATGGAAATCGTTAACGCGATCGTGCCGTTCTATTGGGTGCGTTTAGCTGGCGGACTGCTGTTCTTGATCGGCATGATCCTGTGCGCGATCAACATTTGGCGCACCATTGCTAACGCTAAACCACTGGAAGACGACGTCGCCCAGGCCACTCCCATGTTGCGTGAAACGCGCACCACCAAAGTCGCGATCGACGGTGCTTTGCGTCAGCCCGGCCTAGCCAATAAAACCAACGCCCTGCACGATTTGATTGAGCGCTGGCCAACGGCCTTGGTCGCACTGTCGATCGTTGTCCTTGGCATCGGCGGAATGTGCGAAGTTGTACCGACGATTATTCATGGCGCCGTCGCTCCACGTATTGCGTCAGTGAAACCATACACGCCGTTAGAATTGACCGGTCGCGACATCTACATCCGTGAGGGATGTTCGGTCTGCCATACGCAAATGATCCGCACCCTACGCTCTGAGGTTGAACGTTACGGCGGTCAATATTCACGCGCTGGGGAATTTATTTATGATCGTCCATTTTTGTGGGGATCGAAACGCACCGGTCCTGATCTGGCCCGCGAAGGCGTGCTGAAACCTGGCGCCGCGTGGCATTACGATCACTTTCAGCGCCCACGTTCGGTGTCACCGGGATCGATCATGCCGAATTATCCATGGCTGATCAGCGACGACATGGATCTGTCGAGTCTTGAATCCAAGCTTGCGGTGTTGGCCAGCTATCCGATGAACACCCCCTATTCTGCTGAGGAAATTCACGGTGCGGTCGACGCCGCCAAGAAACAAGCCAAAATCGTCGCTAATGAACTGCGCCAAGTGGAAAAACTTTCCAAACTCGACGGCTTAGAAAACAAAGAAGTCATTGCGCTGATCGCCTATATTAAACGACTTGGTACCGACCTGGGTAAATCCACCGAGGCACCAAAGGCGGTCAAATGAGCCCTCGCTGCCTTTCTCTCGTTTTCGACGGCTTGATATGCCGTCCTATGAAAGGAGCCACCCATGTCTGACTTTGCTCCTGACCATGGCCAAGGCTACGATCAAGAACGCTCGCATGCCTTCGATGGCATTACGGAATACGATAATAATTTGCCCCGTTGGTGGGTGTGGATGCTCTATATCAGTGTCGTTTTCGCGGTGAGTTACTTGGTCTATTTCCATGTTCTCTCTGGTGAGTTGAGCAGAGCCGACGTCGATCACTACGAAGCAGAAATCCTGGCAAAGAAAGAGGCCGATAAAAATCGCGTGAAGACCGAGGACGAACTTCGCGCCCTCAGCAAAGACCCGGCCATGGTCGCCAAGGGCAAAGAGGCGATGAAGAAAACCATCTGCTTCACCTGCCACGGCCCCGAATATACGGGTCTTATTGGACCAAACTTACGCGACAAATATTGGATTTATGGCTCCAGCATGACTGCAATGGTCGATACCATTACCAACGGTCGCACCGTCAACGGCGTGGTCGTCATGCCTGCGCAGAGCCTCACCCTGAAAGCAGATGCGATTGAGGCTATCGCCTGTTACATCGTTCAGCTCAATCGCGAAGGCGAAAAAACCGGCATGCGCCCCCAAGCAGCAAGAGAGAAAGAAGACCCGATCAGATATTGATCGGGGCAACCTATGGCAAACGCACCGGGCAACAGCAGCGATTTCCGCTCGGTGATGGCGTCGGTAGACAGCAACGGTCGCCGCCAGTGGTTGCATGTACATCTGGTTATGGGCGTCTGGCGACTGCGGCGAATTGTACTCGCGGTCGGATTGATTGGTTTCTATCTCGCCTTGCCCTACCTGACGATTGGCGGGAAACCCGCGCTGTTCCTCGATATTCCTAAGCGTCAGTTCATCGTCGCTGGACAGATGTTCTGGCCACAAGATTTTTCATATCTGCTCGTTTTGATTCTCATCTTTGTCGTCGGGACCGCCTTGCTGGTGGCGTTAGTTGGACGATTTTTCTGCGGTTGGCTGTGTCCGCATAATGTATTTTTAGAGACGATTTACCGTCCGCTGGAGCGACTCCTCGAAGGTCCAGCGGTCAAACGTTTGAATCGCGCACGCGGAAAAATCAGCGGCTCATGGCGCAAATTGCTGTCATGGTCGGGATACACGTTGGTGTCGATGCTCCTGGCGGCGACCGCTACCATGCTGTTCACCGGAACACAAGCATTCAGCTACGGAATCATTTTAGACGTCGTCGCGCATCCGAGCGCAGCCATTTTTTACGGCATCAGCATTGGCCTCATCCTCTTCAACTTCGCGTGGTTTCGCGAACAGACCTGCACCATCGTTTGTCCATACGGACGCTTGCAGGCCGCGATGCTCGACCCCCATTCCCTAGTCGTGGCCTACGACACGAAACGCGGAGAACCACGCGGAAAACCCAGCGAAGTGACCGGCGACTGCGTCGATTGTGGGCTATGCGTCAAAGTCTGTCCCACCGGCATCGACATCCGCAATGGCAGTCAGATGGAGTGCATTCACTGCACCGCCTGTATCGATGCCTGCGACAGCGTGATGATTAAACTTGATCGTCCGATCAACCTGATTGGCTTCCGCAGCGAAAACGAATTATCCGGCGGCAAGCGCCGCATTATCCGACTGCGCACGGTGCTCTATAGCGTCGTACTTGCGGTATTGGTCGCCGTCTTTGTTATCCGCATTGCACTCCGTGAAGATATTCAAACGGTGATTCTCCCCAGCGGAATCTTACCCGTCAAAGTCGAGTTAGCTGGCACGACCGTTATTCACCAAACGATCAAGTTGTCACTCATCAACCGCACCGGTGAACAGCGCGCCGCCACGCTGCTATTACCCGCTGAACTTGGCGCCACTATCACCACGCAGTCGAACGAAATTATTCTGCCGCCCAATCACCGAGTAGAAGTTCTCGCTTCCATCGACGTACCGCTGACGCGCTATGTTGGTGACCGCATCGAAACTACCCTCACCATTCGTGAAGCGTCGGGCGTTGAACACGTCGTAGAGCTTAGCCTGCGGAAGCCGTGAGCGCGTAGCGTTATTTGGCGTCGGCCACTACCGACTGGGAATTACGATTTCATTACCCGCAACAGCAGCCGCTCACTCAGCCCATTGTAACAAGTGATCGCCGATTTCTTTCAGCACCGTGCTCGGGAAGCGGTGATCATAGTCACCTTCCAACACCGCGACTTTTGCTTCGGGAAAACGTTGACGACGTTCATTCACTGCCAGCAACACGGGGGCGATGGCTTCGGGCGTCGCCACGCGGTCGGCTTTGCCGTAACTGATGCCCAGCGAGCGTGGCAAAATGTCAGCGACAATATCGGCCTGATCCAAGCCCATCGCGAGTAAGCCAGGCAATAAACCATGGCGCGGCAACAATCTTCCTTGCTGTAATAAAATCGCCTGTTGGCCAAGGCCTGAATGCATCCACAGCGAGCCAACGCGCTGATCGGTAAACGCTAACCATGCGGCCGTGCGTGCACCCATGCCGTAGCCGACCACGGAAACCGTCAGGCCGCGCGTGCGCTCCAAATCCAATAACGCGGCCAACGCGCAACGTAGCTGATCCGTGGTCTCTGACAGTAAGCTGCGACCGTAAGCCAACGCGCGTGATAAACACAGTTGTTCCCACTGACGATCGATCGGCATACCAGCAGGCGCCTGCTGCTGACCGAAGCATGGTAAATCAGGACAAACCACAGTAAAACCACGAGCAGCCAGATTGAATCCATAATGATGTTCGCGTTGACCGCGTTGACCGGCAACTTCATCGCCGCCTTGCCCAAACGCATCGCCATGCGGATGCAGTGCTAATAAACCAGGCCACGGTCCATTGCCGACCGACGGATGCAGCATCCACGCGGTCAAGCGTTTGCCGCCAGGAACCGCGTAGCTGATGCGTTGCCGACGAACCGCGCCGGAGACGAAAGGCATACCTTCGACACGAACCTGGTGATCGGGAAGTTCATCAGTAAGTTTTAAAGCTGCCATAACTGCGGCTCGTTGATCTTGATTCATGCTGGCACCCTAGCGAGCGAGTCAGAATTCCACAACCGGGTGGATACCCATCTGATACGCCATTGGTTTGCGCCGCTCGCCATCGTCGAATGCCAGCATGCGCCCGGTTGTGGTGGAGCGATAGGGCGCTTTCATGCGCCCCCATGCGACCCGCCGGTAATCCCTTTGCTCCTCGAACCTATGGCTCTTACGAGCCGCTGACTGAACGAGCGGGCATTTGGCGCAACATCGTCAATACCGGAATTTTTGTCGGTGAACGTGGCTTGGCGATCGTCGATACGCAGGTCAATCATGCGCTCGCCCGCCGAGTGCTGGCGACGCTCAAAGAACGTTGGCCTGGGAAGCCGCTGCTCTACGCCATCAACACCCATTACCATTGGGATCACACCAACGGGAACGCGGTATTCAAAGATGCTGGGGCGACGTTGATCGCCAGTCGTCGCACCGCCAAAGCGATGGTCGAGCGTGCACCACGGCAAAAAGGTTTTCTTTCTGGCCGTGGCTTCGAACTCGGTCCAGATCCACTTCAGCCCGATATTTTTGCCGAAGATATTAAGCGCCTTGATCTGGGCGGATTGACCCTGGAGTTAAAGCTCGGTCACGACGCCGAAACCGCTGATCCAACCTTGGTCTGGTGTCCTGAAGAAAATGTCCTGGTCGCTGGCGATACGGTTATGACCGGCAGTTTTCCGATTTTCGGCCAGCCGAGCCAACAGGAAGGTCTGGAAAACGACAACTGGATTGCGGCGATAAATGAAGTTCGCGGCTTCCATCCGCACCATGTCATTCCTGGGCATGGTCCCGTCGCACGCGACGCCGAGCTGGCCACGCTCGAAAAAATTTGCCGCTATTTTCTTGATGAAGTCCGCCGTCATCACGTTGCTGGTCACACGCTTGAACAAACCATGCGTGAGATGGAAGACAACATGCCCGCGTGGATCACGCGCATTCCCGAAGTCTGGGGCACGCCACGCTACGCGATTTTACGCGTGTGGGCGGGACTTGCAGATCTTGGACAGCCGGGATGGCAGCACGTCAAACCAACGGCGATTCCACGCGGCGACACGACCACGGCAGCGAAAGATCTGAACGCCTTTGAAGAGGCCGCCGCGCAAGCCAACGAAGGCGGCGACGCCGGTCAGGCCGTGACCTGGGCTGAAGCTGCCACCGCTGCACTTCCGAACGATCCGGGCGCCTGGACGCTGCTCGCTGCGACCATGATCAGCGCCAGTCGTGGCATCGCATCGGTGCTGGAAAAAGGCGATTGTTTCGCTGCTGCCCGCACCGCCGTCGAACACGCGCTGGCCCTCGATGCGGGTTACGGTCCAGCGCTGCTGCAACACGGACAATTCCATACCATGATGGCGTTCCGTAATGGTGACGATCCGAATCGCGGTGTCGAATTACTCGAACGCGCCGCTGCGGATTCGCGTTTATCCGCTCGTCAACGCGCCGAGATTGCTTTTTATCGCGGCATCGCCGAACGCGCACGCAGCAACGAAGCCGGAGCGAAATCGTGGTTCGTCCGCGCACTCGCCGCTGACGCAAGTTACAAGCCCGCGATGATGGCGCAGATGGGATAATGTTTTTCATTGAGATGACGGGACGAAAAAACACTCAGCAGCGCTTGAACACCGAGCACCAGAGCACCAGAGAAAGTAAAATGGTTATGTCGAATTATCAACTCATCCCTGCGGTGATCGATCAAGAGCGTTGCTCCCTTTCTCTTTCTCTTTCTCTGCTCTGGTGCTCTGGTGCTCGGTGTTCTATTTTTTCTCTCCACGACTGCGTTTAGGTTCCATGGATACGTCGCTCTTCGATTACGTTCTGCCACCAGAGCTGATTGCTCAAGAACCATGTGAGCCGCGCGATGCGGCCAGGCTCCTCGTTGCAGGACGACATGCTGGTGAGCCTGAGCATCGAATCGTCCGTGATTTACCGTCTTATTTACGCTCGGGTGATTTACTGGTACTCAATCGCACGCGGGTGATTCCGGCCCGTCTTTTTGGGCACAAAGACAGTGGTGGCGAAGTCGAAGTGTTGCTGATTCATCCTGAGTCACCTGAACAAATCACAGCAGATGATCGCCAGCACTGGCGTTGTTTGATTCGTGGAAAGGTACGTGTTGGTTTCACCATTACCCTCGATGACGTGCGCGCCGAAGTCACTGCCTGTCACGCTGACGGCGAACGCGTTTTGGCATTTCCTATCGGCACCTCGGTATTGGCATTGGCCGATCGCATCGGTCACATTCCTTTACCACCATATATTCGTCGCGCCGATCGCGCGGATGATCGTGAGCGATATCAAACGGTGTTCGGAGATTCTCCCGGTTCCGTCGCAGCGCCCACCGCCAGCCTGCACTTAACGCGGCCGCTGCTGGATCGCATCGCCGCGCTTGGTGTGACCACTGCCCATGTCGATCTCGCCATTGGTCCCGGCACTTTCAAACCCGTCGATACCGAACGCGTCGAAGATTTCCGCATCCACGCCGAACATTGCGCTTGCCCGTTAGCCACCGTCGATGCGATCATCGCTTGCCGAGCTCGTGGCGGCCGCGTCATCGCCATCGGCACCACCGTTGTACGGACGCTGGAAACGGCGGCTGCTCAAACCGGTGGCTTCGCCCCCTACGCAGGCTGGACCTCATTGTTCATGTACCCACCTCGTCAGCCAACGGTAGTCGACGCATTAATGACCAACTTTCATTTACCGCGCTCATCGCTGTTAATGCTGGTCGCCTGTTTCACCGGAGTCGACCGCCTGCACGAACTCTATCGTACCTCAGTCGAACAACGCTACCGCTTCTTCAGCTACGGCGACGCGATGTTTCTTTTCTAAATGTCCGATGTCCTTCTCATGTCGTATGTCGCATGTCCGATGTCTTGTGGACGTGGGTCAACGACGAGCGCGAAAGTCTGTGTTTCGTGATAATCAAATGGAGACCAAAAAAATCTCACCAACGAAGACATCGGACATCGGACATGCGACATACGACATGAGAAGGACATCGGACATGAAGAAACAAGAAGGCCGATCTTGACCCGGTCGATCCCGTCCTATGCTTCGCGCCCTTCATCCAAAGTCCGCATTCTTCGAGGTTTCCAATGGCTCACGCCTGCATCTTCACTGGCAAAAAAACCACCACTGGCTGGATTCGCTCTGAAAAGGGCGCGCGTCGCGACGGCGGCGTGGGTAACAAAATCAAGGGCCGCACCAAGCGGAAGGTGAAACCTAACCTTAAAAAGCTGCGCATCTTGATCGATGGCGAAGTGAAGCGCGTGTGGGTCAGTACCTCCGCGATCAAAAAAGGTTTGGTCGTCAAACCGTTTAAGGTGAAGGCCGTTGCTAAAGTGGCCGTCAAAGCTTAGGTCATCGCCGCCCTCTCGTAGGGCGGTACCCGGCGCCGTGGCGGAGAGGCTACGCAGCGGATTGCAAATCCGTGTACCCCGGTTCGAACCCGGGCGGCGCCTCCAATAAAGACCGAACTTCAGCCCCGGCTGGTGACACCTGCCGGGGTTGTTTTTTGTCGTTTTTTGTTGTTTCTTTAACCTCCTTTTTCTTTTTCATCTTTTATCCACCAATCGCGCTCACACTGGCTTTCGCCTTTCGGGAGCGCACCTCCCACAGGCGAAGGATTCCCATGCAATTCAGCGATCTCCCACTTTCTGAACCCTTACAGCGCGCGATCGTCGAGACTGGCTATGTCACGCCGACACCGATCCAGGTTCGCGCCATTCCCATTATTGTCACGGGCCGCGACTTATTAGGCGTCGCGCAAACCGGCACCGGCAAAACCGCCGCCTTCGCACTACCAATTCTTGAGCGCTTGATGGCCAGTCGGCCACAAGTTTTGCCGCAGGGTGCTCGTCGTCAGATCCGCTGTTTGGTATTGACGCCAACGCGCGAACTGGCGTTGCAGATCGGCGACAGTTTCGCCACCTACGGACGTTTTAGCGGCATCCGCCACACCGTTATTTTCGGTGGCGTTGGCCAGCGCCCACAAGAAGACGCGCTCAAACGCGGCATCGACATTGTGATCGCCTGCCCAGGACGCCTGCTTGATCTGATGAATCAGGGTTTTGTCGATTTGCGCCAACTCGAAGTGTTCGTGCTTGATGAAGCCGACCGCATGCTCGACATGGGTTTTATCCACGACATTCGCAAGATCGTCACTAAGGTCCCGCAACGACGTCAGACGTTATTTTTCTCGGCAACTATGCCGAAAGAAATTCGCGATCTGGCGCATGGTCTGCTGCACGATCACGCAACCGTGGAAGTTGCCGTGGTTTCTTCTGCCGCCGAAACCGTTGAGCAGTTGGTGTACCACGTCCATCGTGGGCACAAACCTGCCTTGCTGAAACATCTGTTGAGCGACGCGGCGTGGAATAAAGTGCTGGTCTTCACCCGCACCAAACACGGCGCGGATAAGGTCGTCACGTGGTTGGAACAAGCCGGTCATAAAGCCGCCGCAATCCACGGTAACAAAAGTCAAAATGCCCGCGTCCGTGCGCTCGAATCATTCCGCGACGGCGGCATTCGCTTACTGGTCGCCAGTGACATCGCCGCGCGCGGCATCGACATCGACGCCATCACCCACGTGGTGAATTTCGATGTCCCACATGAACCAGAAACCTATGTCCATCGCATTGGCCGCACCGGCCGCGCGGGCGCTTCCGGCATCGCTGTCAGCCTCTGCGATCAAGATGAACGCTCCGATTTGCGCGCGATTGAACGCCTCATCCGCAAGCCCGTTGCTGAAGGCGATCACCCGTTCAAAAATGTCCCACCTCCACCACGTGGCGCACACGATGATCGTCCACGAACCTTCGGTGGCGGAGGCGGAGGTCGCGGAGGCGGCGGAAATGGCGGAGGTGGCGGAGGTGGCGGTCGCGGAGGCGGACGCCCAGGCGGGAATGGACGCGGCGGAAGCGGTGGCGGACGCCCGCCCGGCCGCTCCGACGGTCAACGGCAACGCTTTGGTAACGGACGCTAATCGCCGTTTACGACATCACATGCAGATAGCTGCCGAATAGAACGTTCGACTGCGCGAAGCCGGACTTGAACAAGTCCGGCTTCGCATCACCTTGCTCAACTCCAACCCCTGAGGAAATCGCATGCGCCTTTCGTCAATTCTTGCTGCTCTGGCCGCCGTCGCATTTATGGGCTCGTCCCTGACTGCGGCCGATGCCCCAGTGATCGATAAGGACGGTAAACCCTATCCCGCTCCAGCAGAATTAGCCAAGCAAGCCGGCGACGCCGCCAAAGGCCAAGCCACCTTCACCACCCTGTGCGGAACTTGTCACCAGATCAACGGTACTGGCATCGATTTCGGACCAAATCTTTCTGAAATCGGTTCGCGCAAAACCAAGGAATTGATCATCGAATCGATTCTGTATCCTAGCAAAGTCATCGAGCCTGGTTTTGACATGATCTCGATCGCTCTCGAAAACGAAGAAACGGGAATGGGAATCGTCACAGCGGATACTGATGCCGAATTGACCCTCAAGGCCATTGGCGGCGCCAAGACTACCTACAAGAAAACCGACATTGTCAGTCGCAATAAACTTCAGATGTCGATCATGCCACCACTGGGCGCCGCGCTCAGCGCCAGCGACGTGGCGAACATTGCTGAATACTTGGCCGCACAGAAGAAGAAGTAATACTGGGCAGAGCGATTGATGGATCACTCCATAAGTTGCTAACCGTAAGCTTAAACAACAGGATCACCCGCGCCGGAATGCGCGGGTGATCCTGTTTATTGAATCAATGCGATAAAAACCATAAGCAGGATGTTCACTCGTCACGCCTTCGGGCCGTGGTCTTCATCTAAACCATGCACGGTCTTTTCCCAATAATGTGGTTTCCAAATCAGTTGCCACAGGCCCTTCCACGCGGCTATCGCCAAGAGAATCCAATAGAGCGGCGAAATCAGAGCGGCGAACAATAAACCACGCTGACCTGGGCGGCGGCCGGCAATGAAATTGATAAGGATGAAAGCCAAGTTGCCCAGGATCAATGCCACCGATGCAGCAAAAAATACTTGGCTCATCATCGCCAACGTTGGGTCTTCATAGCGACCTTGAAAAATCATTGGCCAGCTCACGCGACCCGGTTCATAGGCACGCGTCGTCAGCAGTTCCCACAACGTAAAACCATGCGACATATCAATGGCTAACAAGACGGCGTAGATGCCACTGATAGCCCACAAGATTAAATTAATCGCTGAAAGAAACGACACGCACAACACCGACAAGACAAAACCCATCGCGCCCCAAGGGCCGAGCTTCACCACCAGCAACCACGGACGACGACCCCAAACTAAATGGGTGATCATGTAACCTTTCAACCAACGACTGCGCTGACGAATCCAATTGCCGAGGCGGCTGTTGGCTTCCTCCCACGTCACGCTGTCGAGCGTCCGAGTTTGATGGCCAGCCATGTACAAACGCACGCCCAGATCACAGTCCTCAGTGACGTTGAACGGATCCCAGCCACCGAGTTCACGCAGCACATCCATACGGAAATGATTGCTGGTCCCGCCCAAGGGAATCGGCACGCCGAGCGCCACCAAGCCATCCAAATAACGCCGAAACCACACGTTATATTCGAGTGCGAACCACCGCGTCAGTAAGTTCTGACGATGGTTGTGATAGGCGAGCTGAGCTTGCAGACAGACCACTTTTTTATCACCATTTTTATCGCCATCACGAAAAGCCAACACCGCCTGTTTCAGCTGATCTGGCTCGGGCCGATCTTCGGCGTCGAAGATGACCAGATACTCGCCACGCGCGCGCTCCAAGCCGTGGTTACAGGCGCGCGGTTTGGTTTTGGGCTGGCCCATCGGAACCACTACGACTTCAGCATACGCCGGAATTCCGGCTTCTTTCAGCGCTTGAAGGGTATCCGGATCGTCGGCTTCCAGCAGAAATTTCACATCCAATTTGTCATGCGGATAGTTGAGTTTGTTCAGCGATACCAAAATGTTTCGCGCTACATTGCGCTCTTTGTACAGCGGCACGAGCACGGTGTAGACCGGCCAGCCGTCAGCGGGTTCAGCTAAAACCTCATGATGAATTCCGCGTTTTCCACCCAGCACCATGGCCAACAGACGAAACCCAATCGTCACGACGTACACCAACGTCAAGGTGCCACCAATGACACCCAGGGCGATCAACGGGTCGTAAACTGGTAAATAGATCATCACGGCTATAAGAAATCCAATCCACGGTTCTTGCCCACAAGGAACACTCTTGCGATTCAACACCACGCCTAACGTGCTGGTGATGAAGGCCGCAATCATCATGCCCGCCAAAACCGCCCATGGATTTCCCATCAGTCGATTTGCCAGATGAGCAAAAGCCGAACGATCCTTATCGAGGACAAATTCCGGTCCGACCAACGCGCCAAGAGCCATGCCTCCGATCAGAGCGGTAACAATTCCCAACAACAACCAACCCCACGAAAAAGTTCGCATCGCACAGGTGGCACGAAAGCGGTTCGCATACGCGGTGACTAAAGGATCCCCTCCGCCTGGGGCACCTTCCAAATGTACGATCGCACCTGCGTTCGCCACGACGATCGGCGTTGAAGGCCGCTCTGAATTCAAAAACGGAGCCGCCGTCGCTGGAGTCGGATCAGGCTGCGAGACGACGGCATCAGAGTTCATGAACACCTTACTTGTGAAAAACGTGTAAAACGTGTGACCTGTTGCCGACGGTTACGCTCATGGCACCAAGACGTTGTGCAACCACGGAACTGACCGCCCCATTGGCGGTATCACCTGCGCCTCACGACCGTCAGCAAGATGATTGAGCGACACTCGCCACGTATAGGCAACTGGCAACGCGGCCGCGACACGCTCCGCCCATTCGACGATGCCAAGCCCGTCCTCCATCAATTCATCGAAACCCAAACCAGCCAGCGCAGCTGGGCCGGACAAGCGATATGCGTCCACGTGCACCACCGGCATCCGCGCTTCATAACGATTGAGCAAGGTAAACGTCGGACTGGCGACCTCCGCCGGATCGCCGCCCAATTCCGCGACCAAAGCCCGCACCAACGTGGTTTTTCCTGCACCAAGCGGTCCATCCAGAGCAATGACATCACCCACCTGCATGGCACCAGCCAACAATCGGCCCAGACGACTCGTCGCCGCTTCGTCAACCAAGTGAATGGGCATGAGCGTCAGATTCATACGAAGTGCGGCCTTGGGCAAGGCATTCTCCATGTCCGATGTCCGATGTCCGATGTCCGATGTCCGATGTCGTAGTGGGCTGACGCGCCCGATTTTTCATGGCGTTCAGACATCGGACATCGGACATCGGACATCGGACATCGGACATCGATGACTTGACCTGGTGAACTCATTTCGACCATTCGCCGCGCCGGACGACGGCAGCGGGAGAAGTCCCAACCGGTCAACGACCGGGTCCGGGGTGCCGAAGGAGTAACGCTCTCAGGCCAAAGGACCGCTGCCCGACGGCGCCCTGGAAAGTCCATGGAGGGTTTTGCCCACCATGGCGCCGACGGAGTCACGCTCTCAGGCACCAGAACAGGGGACCACACTGCGCCATCGTCGACCCACGATGGCGCACGCGTCCCCTGTTGGGTCGGAGCTATTCCATGTCCAATGCATCTCTTTCCTCCCATTCTGCCAACTCCGTCGCAGCAAACGTTCCTGCCAATTCTTTCACTCATCCTGATCGATTCGTTAATCGCCATATTGGTCCGAATGCCGAAGCCCAAGCTAAAATGTTGGGCGTGCTTGGCTACAAATCTTTGCACGCATTAATAGACGCTGCGGTTCCGCAATCGATTCGCCGCAGTGGAGCGATGAAGCTGCCAGAGGCTGGCGCCGAGTACGATGTGCTGACGCGCCTGAAAACGATGGCGGTTAAAAATCAGGTGTTTCGTTCTTTCATTGGCATGGGCTACAGCGACTGCGTGATCCCAGGCGTGATTCAACGCAACGTGCTGGAAAATCCAGGTTGGTACACGCAGTACACCCCCTATCAGGCGGAAATTTCGCAAGGCCGCATGGAGGGCTTACTGACTTTCCAAACCATGGTCTGCGATCTGACTGGGTTGCCGATCGCGAATGCATCGCTGTTGGATGAAGCCACCGCCGCTGCCGAAGCGATGACCATGTGCATGGGCATGAAAGACGGACTCAACCGCTTCTTTGTTTCACGCGATTGCCATCCACAAACCATCGACGTGGTGAAGACGCGCGCCAAACCACTCGGCATCGAAGTGCTGGTCGGCGATCATCGTGACTTCGTTTTCCCCAGCGGCCTGGCTGGCGTTTTGCTGCAATATCCCGCCACCGACGGCGCGATAAATGATTATCGCGATTTCGCCAAACGTGCCCACGAAGCAGGAGCCTTAGTCATCGCCGCGTGCGATTTGTTGGCGCTGACGTTGATCGTGCCGCCGGGTGAATGGGGTGCCGATATTGCGGTCGGCAACAGCCAACGTTTTGGCGTGCCGTTGGGCTACGGCGGCCCGCACGCCGCCTTCATGGCCACGCGCGATGAGTTCAAGCGCTCAATGCCCGGTCGCATTGTTGGCGTCAGCAAAGATCGCCACGGCAAACCAGCGTTACGCCTCGCTCTGCAAACGCGCGAACAACATATTCGCCGCGAAAAAGCCACCTCTAATATTTGCACCGCCCAAGCGCTGCTTGCCAATATGGCAGCATTTTACGCGGTCTATCACGGCCCCGAAGGCTTGGCCGCGATCGCCACGCGCGTCAATGCTCTCGCTCATGCTTTTGCCAATGGACTCAAACGCCTGGGTTTCACCTGCGGCTCAACGGAATTCTTCGACACCGTTCGCGTCACCGCACCAACTCAAAGCGCCGACATTTTGCGCTTAGCCAATTCGCGCCGCATCAATCTTCGCGCACTCGACGCCCAAACCATTTGCGTCGCCCTCGACGAAAGAACCTCGGTTGCCGACATCCAAGAACTCCTAGAAATTTTCAACCAAGGCAAAGCACTCATCTTCACCATCGAATCTCCGACATCGGACATCGGACATCGGACATCGGACATAAAAAGGACTTCTCCGTTCCTGCGCCATCCGATCTTCAATCGCCATCACAGCGAAACCGAAATGCTGCGCTTCTTGCGTCGCCTAGAAGCCAAAGATTTGTCGCTGTGCCACAGCATGATTCCACTTGGGTCATGCACGATGAAACTTAATGCCACCAGCCAAATGCAGCCAGTGTCGTGGCCTGAGTTCTCCAGCATGCATCCCTTCGCACCGACCGCGCAGGCGCAAGGTTATCGTGAGTTGTTTCAGCAACTCGAACAATGGCTGAGCGAAATCACTGGTTTCACCGGTGTTTCCTTACAGCCCAACGCTGGTTCACAAGGCGAGTACGCGGGCTTGTTGGTTATCCGCAGCTGGCACGCCAGTCGTGGCCAGGGCGAGCGCAATGTCTGTTTGATTCCGATGTCCGCGCACGGCACCAATCCCGCCACCGCATCCATGGCAGGCATGACCGTGGTGGCGGTAGCCTGCGATACGCAAGGCAACATCGACGTCGCCGATCTCACCGCAAAGGCTACCGCGAATCGTGATCGCTTGGCGTGCTTGATGGTGACCTATCCCTCAACTCACGGCGTGTTCGAAACCTCGATCAAAGATATTTGCCGCATCGTCCACGAACATGGCGGGCAAGTCTACATGGACGGCGCCAACATGAACGCGCAAGTCGGACTCACCAGTCCTGGGACCATCGGCGCTGACGTTTGTCATTTAAATTTACACAAAACCTTTTGTATTCCCCACGGCGGCGGCGGACCCGGCATGGGACCGATCGGCGTCGCCAGTCACCTCGTGCCATTCCTGCCGAAACATCCGGTGGTCGATATGGGTGGCGACAAATTGCTGGGCGCCGTCAGTGCCGCGCCATGGGGCTCAGCCAGTATCCTGCTGATCCCGTGGGTCTATATCGCCGCGATGGGCGGCGAAGGTTTGACCCAAGCAACGCGCGTGGCGATCCTCAGCGCCAACTACATGGCCAAGCGTTTAGCCCCGTATTTTCCCGTGCTTTACACCGGCCCGAATGGTTTAGTCGCGCACGAATGCATCATCGACCTACGACCTTTCAAAGTCCACGGCGTTGAAGCCGAAGACGTGGCGAAGCGCCTGATGGATTACGGTTTCCACGCGCCGACCCTGTCGTTCCCCGTAGTCGGAACGCTCATGATCGAACCTACCGAAAGCGAACCGCTGCCCGAGATCGATCGTTTCTGCGAAGCCATGATCGCCATTCACGGCGAAATCCTGGCCATCGCATCCGGCAAACTCGATCGCAAAGACAACCCGCTGAAAAACGCCCCACACACCGCCAGTGAAGTGGTGTCCGACACTTGGACGCACCCCTACAGCCGCGAACTCGCCGCCTTCCCCGCCGCCTGGACCCGCGAGTCGAAATTCTGGCCAAGCGTCGGCCGCGTCGACAGCGCCTATGGCGATCGCAACTTAGTCTGTTCGTGCATCGGGATGGAAGCGTTTGGGTGAGCGCAACTTCACGGCCGCGCTAC
>JAYVSL010000141.1:0-8502 GCA_043775355.1 Planctomycetota bacterium | reverse complement strand
TCGTCTCGACCGGGCTGTTCGCTTGTTTCTGCGGGGGCTTTCGCCCCCACACCCCCGTGACACTAAGGCACGAAATTTTTCTGCTGTCCGGAGATTTCGCACCTTAGTGTCACAAACGACAACCATGACGATATCGTCATGGTTGAGGTATTCCCGTGCACCAAATAGACGCTTCGGTTATTCGTCAGTAACATTCATTATTTTACAACGAATTTCGCCTTTGCCGCCAAGGCCGTACCTGTAGCGACTATATGGACCAAGGTAGACCCGACCATCCCCTTCAATCACACCGGGTTTCATCCAAGGACCGCTCTCGATTTGCATAACCAGAGCGCCGTCATTAATGCCACCTTCGTTATATGAATAAGTCTTTCCTCCAGAAACGTACGTCTGTTCCATGCCTTTATAATTTACATCAGTCTGCCCATTATTCCCACTCGAAGTGCTGAAACTGCTATAATAACTATTCCATTGCCACACGTCGGTCGGATGAGGAACAATGCGGTACTTCACACCGGGAGTCAAAGTCAGACCAATGTCTTTACGATCTTTTCCAACAAAAGCCGTCACGACATTGCCCTTGAGCCGATCCCACTGCTTCGCCGACAAATTATCATAATTCAGATTCGACATCGGCAAAATCGCGTCGATCTCATCAAGACGTTTCGCGATGCGATCCTTACTGATGCCAGTTATTTTTGGCCCCACCAGTTGATACCAATACAAAGCGCGCGACATCGGGCCTTCTTTAGTGGCCTTGGTGCCTTTTTTTCCGATATCGTACCAATGATCTGCTATTTCAAGCTGTTGTGCCACACCGTCAGGCTTGAGCATTTCCATTTCACATAAGTTCTTAAGCTCAGCATCTGCGCCATGCATCAACAGAGGAATGCCAAGATCCCAGCGCTGTTCTTCATAGCAAAAATACTTACCGACCGTGGTATTCGCCTCGACTTGTTGAGGGTCATCAAGCAATTTGACAATCGCTAGGGTGGTTGGGTTTTTCACCTTGGAAAAGGTCACTTTTTTCAAGGCCTTTGCGTCGATAGCGGCATAATTTTGGGCGAGGCTATCATAGGCTTCGATCACCGTGATGTAACTTTGACATTCCATGCCCAGGTCAATCACCAGTGAGAACAAGGCGTACTGCATTGCTTTATCATCTTTGGTTGCCAACGCCTGATCGCGCATTTTCACCATCAGATTATATTTTTGATTCGGCTTTCTCTTCGCAAAATCAGCCTTGTACAGTGAACGAACCGTGGCGATTGACGACTTCTGAACGTCGCCACTTGGCACTTCCGATTGCTTCCCACTCCCCATGACAGTGGGCTTGGTAAATAGTGTTGCGCGCTGGGCTTCTTGCTCAGCTATCCGCTGCGCTTTGATTTCAGCGAGCTGCTTTTGTTGGGCGCTCATACTGAGCTTTTGCGCTTTAATACCGGTTGGCGTACCAACAAATCGTTCGGCGACTTCAAAGAAGTGCACCGAAATTTGATCAAATTTATCTGGGTTAGCAGCGGCATATTTTTCTGCGCGAGCAAAGTACTCTTCCGCCTTGTCTGCCGAAACTTCTTTGCTCGCCACGGCATTCGCTTTGGCCAACGCCGCAATCGCCGTTTTATCGCCTGACTTCATCGCGACGAACGCTTTGACGTCGTCAATATTCATACGCTTCTTGCACCAGAAGATATTCGCTTCCAGATCACAAATCATGTCCGTTTCATTCGTCGTCTCATAATGTTTGAGCGCCTTCGAAAACGACACCGCAGCATCAACGCTGCGTCGCGGGTTGTCGTTCGATTCGACCATCGCCCGCTTACCCTCTTGAATTAAAAAATCGGCCTGCTGCTTGGTGATCGTTTGTGAATTACCCTCTGGATCACTTTGCGGCGGTGTCGTTTCAGTCTCTGGTGGCTTCGCATCGGCGGCCTGTGACACAGAAACGCTGAGAAAAAGAAGGGTGCTGATGAGAGGTACGACGCGCATATTGGTATCCTTATTTGGTCACGATGTCTAATAAACGAGACATAACGAGATTGATTTATGCTCGTTGACTGGTGTCACACGGCGGAGCAATGTCGGCCCAACGCATTTCAATGCAAGTCACTTTTTGCAACTTCGTGGCATTTGAGCGTGGTTGTAAAAAGTTGTGTTTTATAGCAGGTTATTCGCTTGTCATACATGGCCTTGGGCTCCCTTATGGCCATTTCGCCGGTAAAAAAAGGACAAAAGTCCAGGTACAGCACTCGTGCCGGTTGGTCGATATTTTTTACCTTGCAATCGAATGGCATGTCGCATTCTTCCGCCCCTCTGGTGACGTTCGTCCACTCTACGGCCGATCTCATCGTTTCTTAGGAGCTTCCTTATGGCCCGTTACACCGGCCCGCGCTTGCGCATCATTCGCCGCATCGGAACTGAACTTCCAGGTCTGACGACCAAGACTGCTGCACGTCGCCCAAACCCGCCTGGACAGGCGGCTGCTGGCAAACGTCAGTTCAAGATCAGTGAATTTGGTCAGCGTCTGCGCGAAAAGCAGAAACTGCGCTATCACTACGGTCTGACTGAACGCGGCTTGTTGCAGTACTATCACAAGGCATACCGCATGCCTGGCGATACTGGCCGCAACCTCTTGCAATTGCTGGAATCGCGTCTGGACAACTTGGTCTGGCGTTCGGGCTTGACCCGCACCATGCCATCTGCCCGCCAGCTCATCACGCACGGCAACGTGATGATCGGCACTCACCGTGCTAAGAGCCCTGGCCAAGTGCTCAAGGCCGGCGCAACTTTCAGCGTGCGCGAACGCGCCCGTAACCGCGAAGATCTGCGCGTCACCGTCAACGCCCCAGTCCTGGAACGTCCAGCTGGCATCAAGGTTGATCTGGACACCTTGGCAGTGACCGTCGAAACCCTGCTGACTGCCGACCAAGTTCCTTTCCAGGTCGACATCCAAAAAGTTATCGAGTTCTTCGCTCGCTAATCCCTGTTGCCGCTCTTTTGGGCGACTTGTTGATGATCAAGCGTGATAACCAACCCAGAGGCCTTGCCTCTGGGTTAGTCGTTTTCATACACCAATTGCCGTCTTTTGCCGGCTACAGACCACCGGCCACCGGATCGTGCTGCGACGTTACATAAATGAGGACACCTGTACGCAGCGAAGCGGCCCTTGGGCCGGACACCTGTCCTCATTTGATGTGCGCTGTTGGGCGCACGAGCGCCGACGTCCTCGTCGGCTGGATGAGCTGGGTCGGGTTGGCTGGATTGGTTGCCTTAAAGAGCCGACGGGGACATCGGCGCTCCCAGGGAAACAGGATAAACAATCGGCGATTTCTACGCGACGCGCAGGCGATCCAGCAATGGTCGGTGGCGCTCGTCCATGCTCCACGCGCCAGGTTTGCGGGCGCCAAGAAAATGCAGGTCGCTACCAGCGCTGATTAGCCAGTTACGTGCGACGGCGGTTGACAGAAGTGTTGCCTGAAGATTGGGATCGAGGTTGGGATGATTGACCTCTAAGCCATCCAGGCCTTGCGCCATCAAAGGCTCAATGACAGCGAATGTGCCGTAAACCCCAGGGTGAGCGAGGATCGCAACGCCACCGGCGGCGTGGATGACGGCGCTGACCTTGCTTGGTAGCGGATATGGTTCGAGGTCGAAATCGGTGGTGTGTTCATCACCTAAGTGATGTTCAAATGCATTGCTGATTGATGACACTCCGCCACGTCGCAGCAGCGAACGGGCCAGATGCAAACGGCCAAAGCTTTCACTGTCACGCGCCAAGGGATCGGTGCACAAAGCCTCAAGCGTCAAACCGCGTTTGATATCGTCGGGCAAACGAGCGATGAGGACGGTCAAGCGACGCAATCGCAAAGCACGGATATCAGCAAGAAACTTCAGTAATTCGCCATGGTGCGGATCAACGCCAAGGCCGACGACGTGGACTTCGCGTCCCGCAAAACCAGCAGTAATTTCAACTCCTGGAATCAGTCCAGGCTCAGCGGCAAGGGCTTGCCAACCCTTCAAGCTGTCGTGGTCAGTGACGGCCCAATGATCGACTTGCTGCTGACGCACGGCGGCCAACAGCTCGCGCGGGGCAAGCTGGCCATCGCTGTGGTGAGTATGCATGTGGAGATCGACGCGCACGACGGTGGACTATGGTGCGGCGTCAGCCGCCACCAGCGGCGACGGGCGTAACTCTCCTGAGAAGCTGTCTGGAAATACAAAATTGAACAAGGGAGCGCAAAGGCGCAGAGATGGAAAATGCTCGGATTTAACAGAAAAATCGTGGCTTTTCCCCATCACCTACGATCTCATGATTGCTCTGCGCCTCTGCGCCCTCCTGTTAAAATTGCCTTTCCAGACCGTCTCTGAGCGACTTATCGGACCTTCAGGTACCACACCGCCGCCGCCGCTGCGACAGCTATCACCACCACCGCCACAGCGATCCATGTGCCGTTGCTGCTTTTTCCCCGACGATGTGGTTCGGTGCGCGGCTTGTTATTGGACGCCGAGGGCGATCCGCGCTGATGTGGTCCGGTGCCGGGTTTCACCGCAGATTTTACTTTGGGTCGCGCAACCACCACGTTTGGTCGCGCGATGGCGTCTTCCAATTCAACAATGAAACGCCCGCAATCGGCTGGCCGACCTGAGGGGTCTTTGCTCAGCGTGCGCATGATGAAAGCACTGATGGCGACCGGTGTTTCTGGAGCAAATTCGGCGATCGGTTTGGCTTCTTCGCGGATGACGCGGGTCATGACTTCGGTGGCGTTGCGGCCATCAAAAGCCAAAACGCCGGTAATCAGTTGATAAAAACTGGCGCCCAGCGCGTACAAATCGCTGGACGGGGTGACGTCTTTTGCGCTACGAATTTGCTCGGGCGACATGTAGGCCGGTGAGCCCAGCGCCACGCCTTGCATGGTTAGTCCAAGGTTGTCGCCATCAGTCAGGCTGCGTTCGTCGTCGAGTTGTTTCGCCAAGCCAAGGTCAGCGAGTTTGGCTACGCCGTCCGTCGTTACCAAAATGTTGGCTGGTTTAATGTCGCGATGAATGATGCCCTTACCGTGCGCGTATTCGAGTCCCCGCGCGACTTGCAGAATCAGCTGAGCAGCACGTTCCCACGGAACTTTTCCGAGTTCTTCGACCATGGTCGCGAGGGTCTGACCATCGATGAATTCCATCACCAAAAAATGAACGCCACGTTCAAAGCCGCAGGAATGCACGCCCACCACATTCGGATGCTGAATCGCTGCACATAACCGCGCTTCGCGCTCAAAACGCTGAACCACGCGCGTATCGGAAGCGGCGGCGCTGGCCAACATCTTTACCGCTACATGAAGCTGATGCTCCGCATGTTCGGCTTCATAAACCACCCCGATGGCACCAGCACCCAGGCGGCGGATAAGTCGACAGCCACCAAGGGTTTTGCCGACGAGTTTATCTTCCTTGCGTTCAACCGGCGGAATCAGCTCCATCGGCCGTCGGCAATTTGGACATGGTAAAGTGCGTCCAGCGAGTTTTCTTGGCACCAAGGATTCACGGGCACAAGAGCGGCAGGTCTGGAGAAAGGAATTTTGCGTCACGGGCTTTCTTATGGGCAAGCGGCGTCTACTTTCCACCACCGATGTCTGAACGCAGCGAAATTGCAACGGCCCGCATCGAAGCCGTAGCCACCATACTTGGTCACCGCTTCGTCAACGCAGCGTTGTTGGTACAGGCGTGTACCCACACCAGCCGCTGTGGCGCGCAAGCAACTCCGGCGGACAAACGTCGCGATGCGAACGAAAGACTTGAATTTTACGGTGATGCGTTGCTCGGCGCGGCTCTTTGTGGGTTATTGTTCGAACGTTTTCCTGATCTTGATGAAGGACCGCTGTCGCGTTTGAAGTCAGGCTTGGTGTCGCGCGCGACTTTGGCGCGGGCAATCGATGACAGCGGTTTGCTCGCCTACTGTTTAGTCGGGTTACAGATGACACAGCCGTGGCCGGATTCGGTGAAAGCCAATTTTGCCGAATCCATTTTGTGCGCGATCCATCTCGACGGCGGGTGGTTTAAATTAGTCAGCGCGGTCGAACGCTTGCTGGGCAGTCGCCTGCAAGATCCGACGGCGGGTGACGAAGACGCGCGTATGCGCCTGCAAGTTTGGTGCCTGGAACATCACAAACAGTTGCCGAGTTACACCAGCGAACGCAGCAGTGGCAGCGATCACGAACCGATTTTCCGCGCGACCGTGGTGATCGCGAATTACCAAGCTAGCGGCGAAGGTACCAGTCGACGGCGAGCCGAAGCCGCAGCGGCAATGGCGTTAATGACGCTGGTTTCACAAGGCCCTGCGTCATCTGTCGCTGACGACAGGCCGGTTTGAGAAAAGGTCACCGGCTACAGGTTACGGACTACTCCGTGGTCTTCTGTAGTAGCTCGTAGCTCGAAGCTCTGAGCCCGTAACTCGTAGCTCGTCGCACCCGTCCATAGACAGCCGAACCGTCCCCACCAAGGTTCCGCGCATGAGCAATGGCTGGGAATCTGACGCAGAAGAAATGGAGCCGGATGTCTCTGGCCTGACTCCCGTTCGCACGCTGGATGACCTTCGTCGCCGACCGGCAAAACGTAACGCGTGTGCGCCGACGGCAGCCCTGAAACGCGCTTTTGGCTACGATGCTTTTCGTCCGTTACAGGGCGAAGCGGTCGACGCGGCGCTGGCGAAACGCGACTGCTTAATCGTGCTGCCCACCGGCGGTGGAAAAAGTTTATGCTACCAAATTCCCGCTGCTTGTGGCGCGGGTTTGGTGTTGGTGGTGTCGCCGCTGATCGCCTTGATGGACGATCAAGTAGCCGCAGCGCGTGAGGCCGGTTTGAGCGCCGTGGCATTGCATTCCAATTTAGCCGATGCCAGCAAGCGTACCGCGTGGCAAAGCTTAGCAGATGGCACGCTGGATTTATTATATGTCAGTCCTGAACGTTTAATGGTCGGTGATCTGACCGAGCGCTTAACCAATATCGCATTGATTGCGGTCGATGAAGCGCATTGCGTATCGCATTGGGGCCATGATTTCCGCCCGGAATATCGCCAATTACGTTCCGTCTTCGACCGCTTGCCCAGCGTGCCGCGCATGGGGCTGACCGCCACCGCCACGCCGCAAGTGCAAGACGATATTTGTGTGCAATTAGGTTTGCGTTCACCGCTACGATTGGTCGGTCACATCGATCGCGCGAATTTATTTTATCGCGCCATACCGCGTCATTCCGCCGCGAAACAAACCTTGGAAGTGATCAAACGTCATCCACAAGAAGGCGGCATTGTTTACGCCCAAACCCGCCGCGAGGTCGAAACGCTGGCCGCTGCGCTGACCAAAGCTGGCGTGCAGGCATCCGCTTATCATGCCGGTTTACCGGCCCAACATCGCGCCAAAGTGCAGGATGATTTCGTCAATGAACGTTTAGATGTCGTCGTCGCGACCATCGCCTTCGGCATGGGCATCGACCGCTCGAATGTGCGCTATGTCGTGCATGCCAACACGCCAAAATCGATTGAACATTATCAGCAAGAAGCCGGTCGCTCTGGCCGCGACGGATTGCCCGCCGATTGCGTGTTGCTCTATAGTGCTGCGGATTTAATGGCTCATCGTCGCATGGCGACCATGGATGGACCGCTGTCACCGGAGCGCGAGCGCGTGCTTGAGCGGCAACTGCGCGAAATCGGTCGTTATGTGGTTTCGCCCGTCTGTCGTCACCGTTTGTTGACCGAACATTTCGGCCAGCCCTATCCGGCGCCAACAGCGGCGCCGACAGCGGCACCAAAAGCGTCTGGCCAATCTGAAGTCGTGGCAAAAGAAACGCGCAGCTCCGCAGAGTCTTGTGGTGCGTGCGATGTTTGCTTGGGCGAGACCAAAGAATTACCCGCTGAACAAGCGCTCATCACCGCGAAGAAAATTATTTCCGCCGCCTGGCGCTTGGAAGGCCGCTTCGGCCCTGGGCAATGCGTCGACGTGTTGTTGGGCAAGGCCACCGACAAAAGCGAACGCGCAGGGCACGATCGCCTGACGGTTTTCGGCATCCTCAAAGACGCCGGCGACACCGCCGTGCGGGCGTGGATCGATCAACTGGTAGTGCAAGGTTTCCTCGCACTTCGCGAAGACGGCGTGTATTCGTTTTTAGTTTTGACCGACGCTGGCCGCGCCCTGTGCCGCGACGAAGGTCACGTACGCCTGGGTGTGGTCGAAGAACGTTCGACCACCAACGACCGCACGGAACGTAGCGATCGCAAAACGCGCACTTCAGCAACCGGAACGTCTTCAGCGAAAACCTCATCGGCCGCCAGCGCACTTGACGCTAACGACCAAGCCTTGTTCGAACGCCTACGCGTGGTGCGCAAATTACTCGCCGCCAAAGCCGGAGTGCCACCGTACGTGGTGTTCCATGACAGCACGCTGCAAGCCATCGCCGCCGCTCGACCGACTTCGGTCGCGGCACTGATCGGACTCAAAGGAATTGGCGAACGCAAAGCCGCTC
>JAYVSL010000140.1:0-2346 GCA_043775355.1 Planctomycetota bacterium | reverse complement strand
TGTCTGGGACGACGACGCTTTCGGTCGCTATTTGGAAGTGGTTGGTTGGCCGGATGCCAATTCGCTCATCATACCGCTGAATCAAGAAGCCGCAAAATTGCTTGGGCCCAAATAATTTAAGTCCTCGCTTTATTCATCTTTACTAAGGATTCATTTGACTCGTCCACCTGCGGCTGCCCGCGATGTCGCCTGGTTGGCTCTTGAACGAGTCGCATCCGGGCGTGCTGATCGCCTGAATGATGTTATCGATGTCAGTCAACTTGATCCACGTGACGCCGCATTAGCGCGCGAATTGGCGCACGGCGTGGTTCGTCATCATCGGCTCTACGAATTCTTGGCGCGCGCGTATCTGAAGCCTGGGCGTCAGTCGGTTGATCTGCTGCGTGCGCTGGCTTTGGGTGCGCATCAATTGTTTGCGCTCGATCAAATTCCGCCGCATGCGGCTTGCGCGACCAGCGTTGAATTGCTGCATAATCACGGTCTGAAAGCGCTGACCGGCGTCGCCAATGCCGTCATGCGTCGATTCGCGGAAATGCGCAGCTTTCAGCGCAGTGAAGCTGGTCCGCTCGGACGAATTCCGCAAGATCGCTGGCCCACTGATCCGGCGATCTTGGCGAGTTTGCCCGACGCTTTGGTTGCTGATTTGCGACTAGAACCCGCTGAGCGCCGCGAGCGTCTGCTTGATCTCAATCGCGTTGCGCCGCTGTGTACGCGTACTCGCCCAGGCTGTACTCCGCTGGTCGGCCATGGCATCGTTCGTCAAGAAGGCGAATGGACGTGGTGGGATGATCCCCAGGCCGCGCTGAATGGTCCCGTCGCCGACAATCGTTGCGTGGTGCAGGACCGTGCTCAGGGCCACGTGCTCGCCACCAGTGGCGCACGTCCTGGGGATGTGGTCCTCGATCTTTGCGCGGCTCCTGGTGGCAAGGCTTTGGCCTTTGCTGATCGCGGCTGCCAGGTCATTGCTGCGGATATTAATCCTCGGCGTTTGCCGCGCATGCGCGCCAATCTCAAAGGCCAAGCGGCAATGCTGGTGCAAGACGGTCTGCGACCAGCCATGGTCGCAGGAGCCTGTGACATCGTGTTGATCGACGCCCCGTGTTCGAACAGTGGAGTTCTGGCGCGGCGTCCAGAAGCGCGTTGGCGCTACCGACCAGATTTGCTCACCCAGTTGGCCACCTTACAGCGCAAACTTTTGCGCACGGCGGCAGAACTGGTGCGGCCCGATGGTAAATTGATTTACAGCACGTGCAGCGTAACCCCTGGGGAAAACCAAGGCATTGCGCATCAACTCGATGGTTGGCGCGTTTTGGCAGAGCACCGCACTTGGCCTGATGCGTGGCAGGGTGGCGGCTACGTCGCGGTGTTAGTGCGTTAAAAAGTTAATAAAAAGAAAACGCTATTCGACGCTAGGTGCCGAAGCCGCGCTTGGCGCACGTAATCCCAGCAAATGGGCATGATCATTAATCACATCGATGCGCCCAAGCCGTGGCCGACTGCCGCCCATCGCTTGTGCATAAGGTCGAACTTTACAGATACCCGTGTTCATCATCGAAAAATGCCAAATCAAGCGTAGATCTAAGGCCAACAACGACGCCATATAAGCACGCATGACTCCGCCGTGCATGACGATCGCGATGCGCTCACCGGGGTGACGTTTGGCGATTTGTCCGATGGCCATGGTGACTCTCAACTGCGCGTCTGCATACGATTCACCACCGCCGCGCTTCAGGGTCGGATCACGATCCATCCAGCGCAGCCACTCGTCAGGAAAGCGCTCGGCAATCACCTGGTTCGCCAAACCTGACCAAGCGCCGACATCGATTTCGCGAAGTCTGGCATCAATGTGAATTGGTAAATTCCACCGTTCAGCAAGGTAACTCGCGGTCTGCTGTGCGCGCGAAAGGTCGCTGCTATACAAAACGTTGAACCGCGTCGAGGCCAGACGCTCGGCCAAGCGCTTACACTGTTCATGTCCGAACGGCGATAGCGGGAGATCTTCTTGTCCTTGCAACAAACCATCGCGATTACCGGTGCTTTCCCCATGGCGGATCAGCCACAGTTCCGTGGCAGCCAGGCGCGTTTGCTCATCAACAAGGGAACGGTTCATGTGGGGGACGCGGGTGTAGGGGGGCAACGCCAACCTGCAACCACGACGATCCTGAAAATCGGAGAGGTTGCACGGCGTGACCCTCTGGGCACCCTCGCGCGCCGATCCGCCGGCAGCTTCATCCAGCCGGCCATTATGGAGTCTCCGATGCGCGCAAGCCGCATGAATTTAGTCACTCTGCGCGAAGATCCGAGCGAGGCAGAAATCGCCAGCCATCGGCTGCTCTTACGCAGCGG
>JAYVSL010000139.1:0-4764 GCA_043775355.1 Planctomycetota bacterium | reverse complement strand
GGTGGCCCAGACGAGTCAGTGTGGAATCGACGGCGATTGCCGCGCGATCAGCGACTCAGCCTGCGACTGGACTGGAATAGGGGATCCGGGGCCCTGATTTTGAAAAGCCCCTTTGGTCCGCAGGTACGGTTGCGTGAAGTCGCCGACATCGGTCCAGAGATGGCGTCCAATCTGATCGCGCGCGAAGGTGCACGGCGCAAGGCCGTGGTGTCGCTCAACGTCGCTGAGGGCTACAACCTTGGCGATCTGGTGGGCACCGTTCGTACGGCTGTCGATCCGTTAATCGTTAAGGCCGGATTGACCGTTCATTATGGTGGCCAATTCGAAGCGCAGCAGGAAGCCTCGCGCACCATCACGGTGATGGGCGTCGGTGTGATCGTTGCGGTGTTCTTGCTGCTGGCGGCGTCGCTGGGTTCGGCCAAGTCGGCGGGATTGGTGATGCTCAATTTGCCGCTCTCGCTGATCGGCGGCATCGTCGCGGTCTATATCGCAGAATCGCCCAGCGTGGTCGGCAACACGCTAGCCCTATTCGGCATTGGCAGCGGCGTTGGCAGCGGAGCTTACGTCGCGCCCGTGCTGTCGATCGCCAGTTTAGTCGGATTTATCACGCTGTTCGGTATCGCCGTGCGCAATGGCATCTTGCTGGTGAATCAATATCAGACGCACCAGCACCGCCACGGCGAATCGCTGAACGAGGCCATCGTTCACGGCAGCCTCGAACGCTTAGTGGCGATTTTGATGACCGCGTTGTGCGCAGCGATCGGATTGATCCCACTCGCGCTGATGTCCGGTCAGCCTGGGGCGGAGATTCTCGCTCCGCTCGCTATCGTCGTGCTGGGCGGCTTGGTCAGTTCGACCGCGCTCAATCTCGTCGTCGTTCCGGCGGCGTACGCCTGGGTTTTTGGTGGTACCACTGGTACCATCAACCAACCGCCGACCTCTGTTTCGGTTTCCGTTCCCGTTGTCACCCCCGCCGCTCCGGTCGATCCGACCACCGGCATTCACCCATGAAAAAGGAGCATCCCATGTCGCGTCTTTTAAACTCTGTCTTCGGTGCGGCGTTCGCACTGTTGCTCGTCACTGGTACCCACCTGATGGCCGTTGATGAACATGCTGGTCACCATCACGACAACATGATGGCGCTCGGCACCGTCACCTTGGGCAGCATTACTGCCAAGGTCGAGGGCGCAGGTGCGCCGGTCGTCGGCCGAGGATGGCATGTCACGGTCGACGTGCCCGTCGGCACGCCCGCGCCGAAAGCGATTCGCGTGTGGGTCGGCATTGAAAGCGGTCGCGGCAGCGAAAAAGCCAAAGCCGAACCGGAGACGAACCATCCCGGCGGTCATGCCACCCACGTCAACGTTCCTGCCCCGTTGCCCGAAGGTAGCAAGTTGTGGGTCAGCTTAGAGAACGCCGCTGGTGAAATCACCACGACTTCTGTCGCGTTGCCAACTCTGCAAAAGTAAGCGGTTAAAGTTCTCCGCCGCACGGCTAAGCCGGGCGGCGGAGGACCTTCAGACATTCGATATTCGGAACGTTTATTTGGGAGCGGCTTTTGGCGCAGGAGTTGGCGTAGGTCTTTGACGCTCCATTTCGGCCAAGCGCTTCTGAGCTATCGCCGCGTATGGTGACTCTGAGTATTCTTTAATAAATTTGGTGAGTGCCGTGAGGCGGCTTGCAAACGTCATCGTGGGAGCATCCATAATCGTCTGATAGCGCCTCCCGGTAGTTTGTTCCTTGCGGCCTTCAGGGCTTTCAAAGCGTTCTTTCAGCGCGGTCAATTCGGGTATTGGGGCTATTCCTTTATAGGATTTCTCAAAACCAGACAGCCGTGTCGCCGCAGCAAGGCTGTCGCCTTCAGCGGCGAGTTGCTCGATGGTTTGGCGCTCAGCAGCTACCTTTTTCATCAGGTAGGCTTGCATAATTTCAGCTTTTTTCTGATCATCCTCAGTGGTCTTGGGATCTGCCATCACCTTGGTCAGCAGCGAAATGGCGGTGGGGTACTTGCCTTCTGCAAGGGCTCCAAAAACAGCGCGTAGTGATCCGGTCAACTTGTTATGGTCAAGACCAGAAATAATCAGACCGCCTCCAGATATGCGCAAATGACGAAATCCTGGGGAAAAAACCAGCGCATTAAAAGCGGTCGTCCAGACAGGTCCATAATCAAAATCAACAGACTGCGTGCTGTATAGATTTTTACCACCGACGCCTGGCTGCGCGACGAAGCGACCATCTTCAAGGCGCATCAAAGCAAAGCTGTAGCGGTATTTATCCATCAGTTTTCGAAACAGTGCTGGGTCAAGTGCTGCCGTACCAAGCGTTCCCCACATTTTCCCCATCGCGGATGTGGCATGCGAGCTGAAATAAAGCCGATCCCATTGCCGGCCGAGAGCTCCGGCAATGGTTTTGCCATACACCAACTGACCAGGGGTTAGGTGGTTCGCGACCGCAAGCACTCCGGTGCGACCCCAGGAGTCAGTGTCGCCACCGCTTTGAGCGGCAGCCGCGGCATACGGCATTTCACCAGTCGGACCGGCGACTTGGACGGCATTCCAGGTGTTCATCGTTTGCTCGGCATCCATTTCGACACCGCATTCACCCATCAAAGACCACGCCAACAAGGAGTTGGCGACATTGACGCCTAGGTAGATGTAGGGGAGGGTTGTATCTGTTGTTTTTCCGAGCAATTTCTGATGTGAAAACCAAAATGGATAGGGCGTTTGGGTGAGCTGCTGAATACGGAGGAATTTGTACAACTCGCTCAGCTTGGCCTTCACCCGAGGATCGCCGGTCTGCAAATAATACTCGGCCAGAAATATCGACGTGTGATTCAGCTTCCAACACTCAAGCCCGCCCTTGTCGTCGACCAAAAGGAAAAATTCGACGGCGGCGCGAATGTTCTTCTGATATTTTTCTTCTCCACTGGACAGCAGCGCTAACGCTGCAAAAGCACTGGTTGTCACATAGCCACTTCCCTTGGGGTCCCAGGATCCATGAGGCAATTGATGGCGCGCGATATAATCGCAAGCCTGTAAAAAGATGAGCCTCGTTTTGGGGCACTGATAGGGAAACGTGGCGCTGAAATTACCAAGAACGGGCAGCTGAAATTTTACCGTCAGCGGCTTTCCTTGGCGAACGATCTGAAGCGTCAAAGCGCCAGTCGTTCCTTCGGCGTTATTAATGGCATTCCCCATCCGTACGGAGATATCCTTTTGAAACGCAGCTCCGTCGACCCCAACCACCACGTCACCTATTTGGAGTTTCCCGTCACTAAGGGAGTTCTTGAAGATGTAAGCAACGGCGCCGTCGTTTCCAATCGCCTGACCTTGGATGTCACGAGTCTCAAGCGTCGTTTTGATCCGCACTCCCAGCGGACCAAGATTGAGCAAAGACTCATCTTTGACATCGTCATCAGGAATCGCGGGCCGCTCCACGGTGCTCACGACGCTGGCGTTCAAGCTACCGCTTCCGCAGAGCACAAGCAGCAACGTGCTCAAACAGATAACGACGGCCCGCGCGATGGTTTGCTGCGCGATGCTTTGTTTCGCGACGGCCAGCTGGTTTCGTGTATCTGTGGGTGGTTGTTTCATCGACGCATGGTGCATGAGAGCGTTTCCTTCAGTCACAGGGGCTTAAGGGCAAATAGGGAAAAACAGGGGCAAGCAGAGGCAAGCAGAGGCAAGCAGAGGGGGGGCAGCGCAACGTTGAGGCAACGAGGTTCGCAAACTATTGATGCAATCTAGCCTCGTCTACGCGAGTGTTGCGTTTGCGTTTTATCTGTCTGCTTAACGTTTCTCAGACGTCACCACCCTGAGAATGCGCTTCAAGACCGACCAATGTCATACCAACGGATTCCCAGCGCTGAGGAGCCGATCAACGTCGCCTCCGTAAGTGAGAGACTCCGATAACAAATCCCCCACGTACGCGCAGCAGCTGACATCGGACCTCGGACACCGGACATAAAACCAGCCTCGCTTGCGGCCTGTAACGAGCGCTCTACCGTGCGCGCCCGTTACAAACCGCCCTGGATGCCGGATTATTCATGCCAAAGCCGTTCACTGTTGCTGAGATTCGTGAAGCCTTTTTGGCGTTCTTTGCCGAGAAGGGCTGTGTGCGTTATCCCAGCGGTAGTTTGGTGCCGGAAAATGATCCGACGACGTTGTTCACCGTGGCGGGGATGGCGCAGTTCAAGGATATGTTTCTGGGCCGTGGCACGCATCCGTTTACACGTGCGACGACGGTGCAGAAGTGCATTCGCACCAATGACATCATGAATGTTGGCCGCACCGCGCGGCATCACACCTTTTTTGAGATGTTGGGAAATTTTTCATTCAATGATTACTTCAAGAAGGAAGTCATTCATTGGGCGTGGGAATTTCTCACTCAGCGGCTTCAGCTTGATCCCGAACGGTTGTCGATTTCGGTGCATCAGATTGATGGCGAGGCCTATCGCATTTGGCGTGAGGAAATTGGCATCCCGGCGAATCGCATCTTCAAGCTTGGCGATGGCGATAATTTTTGGCCCGCCAATGCGCCGAAGGATGGACCTGAAGGCCCAGGCGGATGTTGCTCAGAGATCTTTTGGGATCACCGCATCAACGATGATCCGAACGATAATCTGACGTCTTCGACCGGACGCTTTGTTGAGATTTGGAATTTGGTGTTTCCAGAGTTCAACGTGCGCAAGCCGCACACTGATGGCTCGCCGAATTTGGAAAACCTGGGCCGTCGTAATATCGATACCGGTTCAGGCTTGGAACGCGT
>JAYVSL010000138.1:0-4976 GCA_043775355.1 Planctomycetota bacterium | reverse complement strand
ATATCCAAGGCATGAATTCCTGCGTTCCTCCGTTTCTCCGTTCCTCTTGTTGCTCCCCTGGATTGCTGCCTTTTCGGATGAGCCATGAGTCATGGACTTCGCAAAAGGCGAAGAATGTGATTGAACAAGAGGAACGGAGGAACGGAGGGAGAGGAAGCCAGCAGCGTGGCGTTCTTAGCATAATGAATTCCTGTCTTCCTCCGTTCCTCCGTTCCTCTTGTTCATCTCCTGGGTTGCTGCCTTTTCGAGGGATGCCTTCGACGCTGAGCCGAGCATGCGCATCGTTCATCTAACCGCTGGCACTGGCGCGTATTTCTGCGGCTCATGCATGCGCGACTATGATCTGGTCGCCGGGCTGCGGCGGCTTGGTCATGAGGTGCTGATGGTGCCGATGTATTTGCCGCCGGTGTTGGAAGAGGGCTACGGCGACGGCCATGGCGACGACAGCCAATGCCCGATTTTCTTCGGCGGCATCAATGTGTATCTTCAGCAGAAGTCCTGGCTTTTTCGTCATACGCCACAGTGGTTTGATCGGTTATTTGATGGGCGTCGTTTATTGACCTGGGCTTCGGGCAAGATGCATATGACCAGCCCGCGCGATCTGGGCGAAATAATGTTGTCGATGTTAGATGGTGATGACGGCTTGCAGCGCAAAGAAGTGCGCACGCTCGCGCGGTATCTCGCGGACCGTGGACCGTGGGATATTATTTCTATTTCCAACGCCATGTTGATGGGCGTCGCGCCGTATTTGCGCATGGCGTTACAACCCAAAGCGGTGATCTGCACGCTGCAGGGCGAGGATTCATTTCTTGACAGTTTGCAGGAACCCTGGCGAACGAAGGCGTGGAAGCGTTTAGAAGAGGTTCTGACCGCTGCGGATATGGTCGTGCCGGTGAGTCATTATTACGGCGAAGTAATGGTTAAACGTCTGCCATCTTTGGCGAAAAAAATGGCGGTCGTTCACAACGGGATTGATTTGCACGGCTACCAACCTGCCGAGTTGCCGTCAGTTCCAACCTTGGGCTTTCTTGCGCGTCAGCATCCGATTAAGGGTTTGAGCGTCTTGGTCGATGCATTTATCACGTTAGCGAAACGCCCGCATTTGCAGCACCTGCGCTTGCGTGTCGGCGGCAGCGCAACGCCAGAAGACCAGCTCTATGTCGACTCCCTGCGCGATAAACTTTCCGCCGCTGGATTAGAGGGACGCGCGCAATTCCTGCCGAATCTGACTCGCGAGGCGAAGCAAGAACTCCTGCGTTCGCTGTCGGTGTTGTCCGTGCCCGCGACCTATGGCGAGGCTTTTGGCCTGTACGTCATTGAAGCCTTGGCCTGCGGCGTGCCGGTGGTGCAGCCGAACAGCGGAGCGTTTCCAGAATTAATCGAGGCCACTGGCGGGGGCCTTATCAGCGAGCAAGACGATGCTCTTTCACTGGCTGATAGTATCGACACGCTGCTGTCCGATCCGATTCGTGCGCGGGTGATGGGCGGACACGGTCGAGCGGTGGTACTCGAACGCTTTACTGCCGACGCCATGGCGCAGCGCTTTGCGGCGTTGTGTATGCAAGAGCTTCTGAAACGTGGATCACGTGAAAGGACGGGCGTGCGATGACCTATGAATTCCGCCTACGTCGGCGTGTCGAGTTCTATGAAACCGACATGGCTGGCATCGTGCATTTTGCCAATTTCTTCAAATACATGGAAGCCTGCGAACATGCGTTTGCCCGCTCGCTGGGCACTATCGTTCATCCTGGCGAAAACCACGACGGCAGCGTGATCGGTTGGCCGCGCGTCCACGCTGAGTGTGATTATCGTCGGCCATTGAAGTACGACGAAGAGTTCGAGGTTCATTTGCTGGTGCGGGAAAAGAAAGAGAAAGCCGTCCACTTCGATTTTCATTTCTGGAAAGTCGGTGAGCAAACCAATCGACCATTGGCGCGCGGCAAATTGGTGGTCGTCAGCGTCGGGCGCATCGCTGGCGAGGTGAAGGCCATCGCCTTGCCAGCGGTGTACGCGGAAAAGCTCACGGTTGCGCCGACGGAATTGCTCACTCGTTTTGAGCTCAAAACATGAGCGTGTTGCTCTCACTATCCCTCGTGGCGTTTTTGAAAGACGAAACCGATGCCTGACTCCAATACTTTCCCGATGTGGTTGATTTTCACGCTCACCACCGTGCTGACCTGGGGCATCTATGGCGTGATGCTGCACACCGGCCAACTCGCGATGGGCGATCCGGTGCATGGCCGCACCAAGGCCTTTTTGTTGGTCGGCGTGGCATATTTTTTGACCGCGGTATTGGCGCCACTCGCGTTACTGTGGTTCGGTGGTGCGGAATGGAATTTTCCTAGCAAAGGTTTGTGGTGGTCGCTTGGCGCTGGCATCGTCGGGGCCATCGGCGCATTGTGCGTGTTGTTGGCCTTCGGTGCGAAGGGCCATCCGGTAACGGTGATGACGATTGTTTTTGCTGGAGCGCCGATCGTGAACGCCTTCATTGCTATCGCCCTGCATCCGCCGGTCGAAGGGTGGGGCGCCATTCGTTGGCAGTTCGTGCTTGGTATTATTTTGGCTATGGTCGGTGGAACTTTGGTGTCGTTTTACAAACCTACGCCAGGTGGCGCGCCGAAACCGCCGCCCACGACCACTGCGACCAAAGAGTAAGGCAGTGACGGAATGATCCCGACTTCGCGCGCCGCGATTATTGCCACGCAGGATACCTATCTGCGCGCATTGCTCATTGCCATAGATGGGCGCAATCCATTTTACACGGTGAAAATGCGTGCTGCCGGTTTGCGTGGTGCGGACTGCGATCGCGCAACTTTTTTAGCTAAATTTCCGTTCACGACGAAAGCGGAATTGGTTGCCGATCATGCGGCGCATGCGCCCTTCGGCTCGAACCTGACTTTCCCAGTCGAACGGTATGTGCGCTATAGTCAGACCAGTGGCTCGACCGGATTGCCGCTGCGCTGGCTCGACACGGCTGAGAGCTGGACGTGGATGCTCGATTCGTGGACGTATTTCTTTCAGGCGGTTGGCGTGACCGCGCAGGATCGATTTTTTGCGGCGTTTTCGTTTGGCCCATTTCTTGGTTTCTGGACCGCCTTTGAAGCAGCGGTACGCATGGGTTGTCTGACGATTCCGGGTGGTGGCCTAAGTACGCGCGGACGACTCGAAACCATGCGTGACAGCGGCGCCACGGTTTTGTGTTGCACGCCAACGTATGCATTGCGCCTTGGTGAAGCGGCGATCGAAGAAGGTATTCCGCTATCAGGCGTGCGTTTGTTATTTGTTGCCGGCGAACCCGGCGGCAGCATTCCTGCCGTGCGTCAGCGGTTAGAAGAACTGTGGCCAGTGGCATCGATCATTGATCATCATGGCATGACCGAAGTTGGACCGGTATCGTGGCAGCATCCCGAACGTCCGCAGATTTTGCATGTGCTCGAAAGCGCGTATCTCGCTGAAATAATCGACCCGAAAACCACGCAGCCAGTTCCTGCGGGAACACTGGGCGAGTTGGTGCTGACGACGTTGGGCCGCTTAGGCACGCCGTTGATTCGTTATCGCACGGGCGATCTGGTGCGCGCCGCAGTTACGCCACCGGCCGAAGTTGCGCATCTCGCTTTAGATGGCGGCATTCTTGGTCGTACTGATGACATGGTGATTATCCGTGGCGTGAATGTGTATCCCTCCGCCATCGAAGCCGTGGTGCGCCGCTTTAATGAAATCGCGGAATATCGAGTCGACCTTACCGACGAACGTGGGATGGCCGAAATGGCGCTGACCATCGAGCCGGTAAAAGGCGCTGACGCAAAATCCGTCGCCAAGAATCTGGCGGAAGAATTACGCGCGGCCTTGGCTTTACGTATTTCCGTCGCGAGCGTGGCAGCGGGTACGTTGCCGCGTTTTGAAATGAAAGCGAAACGCTGGGTCAAATGGGGCGGCGGATGAAAAAGAACAGCGCCAGATTCGGAGGCTGTCTGGGAGAGGGGACTGACATGGAGGACCGGAGAACCGAAGAAGAAACGGATTCCAAAAAAATAATCCATTTCTTGGCTTTTGGATTCTCCGGTTCTCCGGTCCTCCATGTCAGTCCTGCGTTTCCATACAGCTTCACAGAAAGGGAATCATGCTGATCGAGGTCCGTGATCTGGCGAAGTCTTATGGAGATACGCCGGTATTTTCAGCGCTTTCGTTCACCGTCGCGGCGGGCGAAACGGTTGCCGTGGTGGGGCCTTCTGGATGTGGTAAAAGTACGTTGCTCAATTGTCTAGGCGGTTTGGATCGACCAACGTCAGGGCAGGTCCAGTTTGATGGCCGCGATCTGAGCGCGCTAAATGATCATGCGCTGGCGGCGCTGCGAGCAGGATCGATTGGTTTTGTCTTTCAAGACCATCATTTATTACCGCAGTTGAGTGCGTTGGAAAATGTCTTGCTGCCGACACTGGCCCTCCCGCAGCGACCAAACGAGGCACAGGTGCGAGCCAGCGCAAAAGAACTGCTCGCCAAGGTTGGCTTGACCGGCAAAGAAGATCGTCGCCCAGCGCAGTTGTCTGGTGGTGAACGTCAGCGGGTGGCTTTGGCGCGTGCATTGATCAACCAGCCAAAAATAATTTTAGCAGACGAGCCAACCGGAGCGCTGGATGTCGCCAATGCGACGACGGTAGCCGAGGTATTATTGTCACTGAATCATCATGCAGGCACGGCATTAATCGTCGTCACCCATAGTTCAGCGCTGGCAACACGGATGAGTCGGCAGATTCATCTGACACAGAAAGCGTCGGCGTGACCCCCGTCCTGGGACCGCCGGCTGCCAGCCGGCCAGGGGCAATCCCCCCCGTCCTGGGACCGCCGGCTGCCAGCCGGCTCGGGGCAATCTCCCCCGTCCTGGGACCGCCGGCTGCCAGCCGGCCCGTGGCAATCCAGAATTTTTCACGTTTTTATTCAATGGATATTATTGGTGTTCCCACTCTGCCGGCTGGCAG
>JAYVSL010000137.1:0-4609 GCA_043775355.1 Planctomycetota bacterium | reverse complement strand
GGCGTACAGCACCAAGCCAAAGATGAACCACGGATTCATCGCCAAGCGTAAGGGATCAGCCAGAATGCTGAACGTGTTGCCCGTCGCCTCAGCACCCGTCGGCCCTGCGCTGGCGAACTTCAAGGCAACCTGAGCGGCGACGTTCAGCGCCATGCCAAATAAAACCAGCAGGTAGATCATGGCGGCAACTTCGTGGGGAAATGCTACGGAGCAACCGTCCATCCTCAGCAGTACCTCCGTACGGGGTTGGAGCTGCTGGGATCAGGCTACAGCATACATTCCCGTTAAAGCCAACTCCTCAATCGCCGTCGTGGACGTCAACTCACTTTTCGTTTTCGTCACTGGCTAGATTCAGCCGTGGTGCGAGATCGTTGATGTCGTGAGCGAAAGCTTTCTGGAAAAGGCGAAATCTGACATGGAGGACCGAAGGACCGGAGAATAAAAGGGCTCTGCGGCGTTTCATGTGGGTTCAATCTCATGGGGACTGCCAAAAGAAGAAAACAACGAACAGGAGGCGCGGAGATGCGGAGGAGGGGAAGATACTTGCCGGAAAGAATGAGCTTTTTTCCTGTTCATTACCTCGTTTCCAGTCTGCTTCTCAGCAACTTATTCAAACCATTTCGAATGATTGACGCAAGTGTCTATTGCTCCCAATTTGGGAGCGGTAGATTCCGCCGTAATGATTGTCATTGGCGCCGACATCCTCGTTGCCTGTATGGAGCGCCATACCAGATCACGCAAACGGATTACCATTTGGCATGCCGAAGCTAAAGCGGCCACCTGGAGAACGCCAAGGGACATCAAGTTACGGTTTCGCAGCGCTGATTTTCTTTCTGGCAACCGAGTGGTCTTCGACATCGGCGGCAATGAGTACCGAATTATCGTCGTCGCCCAGTACGCCGCCGGTGTGCTTGACGTTCGTTTCGCTGGCGATCACAAAGAATACGACCGCATTGATGCGGCAAGGATTTGAACCATGACCACCGTTCGCGTTATTCTGGTTAAGACCAAGGCGGATCATGCCGCTGCGAAGGCACACGTGCGCGCCTTGATGGATGCTGATGGCCACGATGATGAGATCGCCGCCCAGGCCCGCTTGATCCAGGACTACGAACAGGCCCACTTTGCGATTCCAGATCCAGATCCAGTCGACGCTGTGCTGTTCCGCATGGAACAGGAAGGCCTCGACCGACGCGGGCTGTCCGATCTGCTCGGGACATCGACTGGCCGCGTGTCAGAAATCCTGTCAGGACGTCGCCCGCTGAGCATCAGCATGATTCGCACTCTCCATCGCAAATTGGGTATTTCTGGCGACATCCTCATCAGAGCATCTCGTAAGCGGACTTCGCGTTTATCACGAGGGCTCAAGGTAACGGTTTGATTTACTCGGTACGATTTCTCACCCAAAAAACCCAGAGAACGGCAGTCATGATCAACGTAGAGAAAATATCAAACAGGCGATCATTATGGTTAGGTCAACAGTTGCTTGGCCCTTTACTCGTTGTCGGGTCCGTCTCGATGATGTGGTTTCAGGCGACCGATTTCAAAGAAAGCGGAGGGTATTTTAGCATTTATCTATTTATAGTTTGGCATTATTCTTCACTGGTTTCCATAAAATTTATCAAGCAATGCCGGGAAAGAGCCGGGGAAGAATAATTACCTTAGATAAAGTTAGCTAAACAAACGCGGAACGGCCGCGAATGATCACGATCAACCAACACCCGCCTCAGTCGCCAGCTTCCGACACCCACCACGAACGCCGTGCTCCCCACCAGCATAGCAACGCGGGCAGCACCACCAATACCAAGACGATTTGTACGGTTAATCCAGAGATGATGGCGATGGCTAAGGATTGCTGCATTGCCGCTCCTTGGCCCCAGCCCAAGGCTAGCGGCAGCAGGGCGAATACTGCGGCGAGGATCGTCATGATAATCGGTCGCATGCGCGAAAGGCCGGCGCGGATCAGTCGTTCGCTGACGCTGTCGGTGGCGGGTCCGGTGGTGCATTCCGAATAAAAGATAATGGCGACTTCGGTGACCATGCCCACCACCATGGTGAGGCCCATGAGCGCTGAGATGTTCAGCTCAGTACCGGTCATTCGTAGTCCGATGAAAATACCGGCGAGTGAAAGTGCCGTGGTCGTCATCATGGCCAGGGCCACACGAATCCGTTCGTAGAGCATGACCAGCAGGATCATGACCAAGAGACCCGCGATGGCGACGGTCAGACCTAAGTCGGCGAAAGCGATTTGCTGTTGTTCATACAAACCACCAATGCGCCAGGTGACCTCGGGCGGCACAGCTTGCGGTTGGGTTAAAGCCGCACGGATGTCGCGCACCACTGACCCAAGATCACGTTGGTCGATGCGCCCCGTTACCGCCAAAGCACGCGCCAGATCATCGTGCATAATTTGCGGTTGACCGCTACGATGTTCGAAATGAGCGATGTGATCGAGCGACACGTCTTGACCCGTAGCCGAGCGTATATGCATCTTGGTCAAATCAGGTGCGCTCGCCCGCTGGCGCAAGGTTGTCCCTACTCGTACGCCAACCAAGCGTGGACCTTGTTGAATATGCGTCATGACTTGCCCGTTGAGTTGCGCCTCCAACGAATGCCTGACGGTTTCCGGATCCAGTCCGGCATGGGCGGCGAGTTCGGGATCAACGACGACCGCCAGGGCATCACCAGCAAGGTTGATTCCATTTTTAACATCAACCACACCAGGAATTTTTCCGATCATTTCCGCTACGGCAGTCGCCGCATGGGCAAGGACCGTCGGATCATCCGAATGCAGAATGATTTCGATTGGTTGAGGATTGGCGATCAGATCACCAATGAGATCTTCCATTAATTGTGCCATTTCAATATCCAGACCAGGTACTTCTTGCGCCAGCCGATGGCGGACGTCAGTAATGACATCTTCAATTTCTCGACGCGGTAGCGGCTTCAAACGCACAAACATATCGCCTTCGTTGGCTTCTGTGAGTCCACCACCCAACTGCAAACCGGTGCGTCGGGAATACGTCAACACTTCTGGCGTAGAGTGAAGAATGCTCTCGACTTGGCGAGCCAAGCGATCGGTCTCCATCAATGATGTCCCAGCGGCAGCGCGGTAATCGAGAATAAATCCGCCTTCGTCCATGCTGGGCATGAAGCCGGTGCCGACGTGCTGGTAGCTGATCCAGCCGCCCCAAGCCAGCGGCACGATTCCCAGCACGACCAACCACGGCCGGCGCAGAAGGCGGCTCATGAACCATTCATAGGCGCCATGAACGACGCGACTAAGTGGACCGTTTTCATTCTGCAAAGCATCGCGTTGACGTAAGAGCAAGGCCGCCAGTAATGGCACAATGGTCAGTGCCATGATAAATGACCACACCAGACTGGTCGCCATGGTGAGCGAGAGCGCTTTAAAAAACGCGCCAGTAATTCCGCTGATAAAAGCCAAGGGAATAAAAATGATGATGGTGGCAAGCGATGATCCCAGGAGGGGACGAGTAAAACCAGCGGCTTCGTGGAGAATGGCAAATGCTTCACCGTGACGGGTGGCGCGGATACGTCGAACGATATGTTCGACCATAACAATCGCGTCATCGATAATCAGGCCTACGGCTGCCGCCATGCCGCCAAGAGTCATGATATTGAAGCTCATACCGAGTAAATTGAGTATGAGTACAGTGGCTAACAACACCGATGGCACGGCGATCACCGCAATGCCAGTGATGACGAAGTTCCGTAAAAACACCATTAATACCACGGCGGCGAGTGCGACGCCGAAAAGAATAGCTTCGATTACGCTCGTCGCTGAGCCGGTGATGAGTTCGCTTTGATCATACCAATTTGCCACGCGGATGTCGCTGGGTAGATGGATTCCATCACCGCTGAGCAGATTTTTTATGGCGGCGGCAATAGCGACCGTGTTACCGCCGGGCTGTTGATAAATTTGCACGAGTACTGCGTCATGACCGTCAGCTGTGACGCGTGTCCATTGCGGTTCGATGCCAGCGACCACGCGCCCAAGATCACGCAGACGGACGACGCCAGTCGGCGTACGGCGAAGAATAAGGTGTTCTAATTCGCTGGCATTGGTCACCGCAGAATCGGTCATGACCAGAGCAAGCTTGCCCAAATCTTCGATGCGACCGACGGCACTCAAGACATTGGTTCGCTGCACTGCGGCCGCAACGTCATCGATGCTCAGGCCAAAACTGCGTAAGCGCTCGCGGTCGAGATGCACTTGCCATTCAGCACGTTCACCACCAAGAACGTCGACACTCGCCACTCCAGGAACGGTGGATAAAATGGGGCGCAAACGATCATAGGCCGAGGTCCGTAGCTCAAGCAGCGAACGCGTGTCACTGGTGAGGCTATAAGCCAAACACGGGAACACCGTCGGATCCATTCGTCGCACCGTGAAAGTGCTGCCGGTCGGCAACTGCGGCATGACCTGATTGAGCGCCGCTTGCGTACTCAACAGTGCGCCCGCCATGTCCTCTTGCCATGAAAACGTCAGACTGATCTCCACGGCACCACGACTGGTAGTCGAACGAATATGTTGCACGCCGGGCACTGCGCGCAGCGCCTGCTCCAATGGCGTCGTCGCTTCCAA
>JAYVSL010000136.1:0-5152 GCA_043775355.1 Planctomycetota bacterium | reverse complement strand
GGGCTGGGCTTGGTCTGATAGACCGCAAACAGTAGCGCAATTGCGGTGAGTGCTTTTTCGCCACCGGACAACTGGGTGATGATTTTTGGATTCTTGCCCGGCGGTTGGGCGACGATCTCTAGGCCTGCTTCCAGAATGTCGAGCGGCACGGCTTTGTGGGTGACCACTTCGCCATCGGGCATGACTTCGGTGGTCGCTACCGGTTTTTCGAGGATCAAGTCGGCCTTGCCGCCGCCGAACAACTTGCGGAATAATTCTTGGAAGTTCTTGCGGACGTCGCGGTAGGTCTGCTCGAACAATTTGCGACTGATGTCATTGATCTGTTCGATGATCTCGCCGAGCTTTTGCTGCGCGTGGCTCAGATCGGTGAACTGTTTATCGAGGAAGGTTTCGCGTGCCTGAACTTCTTCCAGTTCGTCGATGGCGGCAAGATTCACCGGGCCGATTGACGCCAATTCTTTTTCGGTGGCAGCCAGATCCTGGCGAATTTTCGGCCAATCGAGATCTGCTGGGCGGACGTAGTTGCTGAATGCCTCGGCCAAATCGAGTTGGTAATCATCCATGATGCGCTGGGCCAAACCTTCGATGCGGACTTTGGCTTCGCCAATTTTGACTTCGAGTTGGTTGCGCTCATTTTCCATGCCGCGTTGGCGACCAGACAAGGCGCGTGCTTCTTGGCGCTGGCCTTCAACACCGTTGCGCAGGTCATCGCGTTCTTTGATTAAAGCTGCGAGCAGTTCGGCAAGCTTGGCCACCTGCACCGATTCTTCACCATAGATACGCTGATTTTCATCGGCGATTTGGCGCAGTTCGGCGCGCTTCGCGTCAAGCCCGGTCAGGCGACGTTCGCGTTCGCTCTTCTGGTCTTCCAGCTCTTGCAGGCTGCGCACCAAATGACTGAGATGATTGCGGACGGCCTCTTGGCGTTCTTGCGTGGTCGCGACACTGACGCGTAAATTGCTGACGTCGTCTTGGATGCGATTGCGATGGGCGGCCTTGGCCTCCAAATCACTCTGCATGCGGCGGATGCTTTCATCCAAATTGCGATCGAGCGCGGCGAACCATTCACGTTGTCCGAGCAGATCACGTGCCTCAGTTTCGATCTTGCTGATTTCAGCAGCGATTTCTTGCAGTTCGGCGCCGAAGCTGCTGGTGGCGTCTTCCAAATGCAGGCGGTCGCGTTCGGCCTTCATCAACTGGGCTTTGGCTTCCCCGACGTTGCGATCGGTTTGTTGAATAGAGCGGCGCGTTTCTTCGACTCGCAAAGAACGTTCGAAGGCGTCTTTCTTGGCTTGGTCGCGGGCGGTGCCGACGGTCGATTTACGTTTGGTGACCTCAGCCAGTTGATCTTCTAATTTGCGAATTTCGTTTTTACGTGAGACCAAACCGCCGTTGTCAGCGCCTTGTTGGCGACCGCCGGTCATGGCGCCGCCAGCGTTGACCACTTCGCCATCAAGCGTGACTAAACGGCATGAAACGCGGTGGTTTCGCCGTAGGGCGATGGCGTGGTCAAGCGTTTCAACGATCAAGACGTTGCCCAGCAAGTGCTCAAAAGCATGTTGAAATTTGCTGTCGAATTCGATCAGGCGACTAGCGAGGCCAACCACGCCGGCTTCGCGCAAGACGCGCTGATCTACTCGTTCACTGCCGTGGATATCGTTGAGTGGCAAGAACGTGGCACGGCCACGACGTTCTTTTTTAAGAAAATGAATGGCGTCGCGCGCGGCTTCTTGCGTTTCGGTAATGATGTTCTGCGCTTGGCCGCCGAGCGCAGTTTCAATCGCGATGACATAATCATCCGGCACGCGACAGAGATCGGCGACCATCCCGATGATGCCTGGGAAACGGTCCATTTGTTGGAGCACGTCTTTGACGCCGCGAAACACGCCCTCAGCGCGCTTCTCTTGCTCTTGCAGCATCAGCAAGCCGGTTTCGGCTCGCGCTGATTGGTGGCGAACTTCATTGAGTTCGCTGTCCAGCCGATTTCCTTCCGCGATTGCCGTTTCGCGTGCACGTATGTGTTCGTCGAGTTGGGTGTGCAACTCGGCGGCGCCAGTAATCAGCGCGCCCAGCGCCGATTGCGCGGACGCTTCGGCGACGCGCGCTGACATCAGTGAATCGGTTTGCCCGCCGCTGCGATCTTCCAAACGTTTGCGGCGATCAGACGTTGCTTGTCGTGCGCTTTCGACGCGGCCTTGTTCCGCTTCGATGCGCGAAAGTTCGCGCAGACATTCAACTTGTTTGGCCTTAGCGTCTTCGACTTCGGACACCAACATGTCGACCGCTGCCATGGCCGCGTCGAGCGCATCGCGTTTATCTTTCAGCGCGCTGTTCAGCGTGGTGTCGCCTGAACCGCCGCTTTCAACGTTGGCCAAATTATGTTCAGCTTGCGTATGTTCGGCGGTCAGCGCTTCGATCTTGGCATCAAGGCTGGACAGCGCTTGGCGATCAGCAGCTTCGTGTTGGTCGACTTCAACCAAGCGATAACGCGCGTCTTTTGAGCGCGAATCGGCAACGTCGCGTTTACTTTGTGCGTCAGCGCGGACTTGTTCTTGTGAGCGGATTTCGTTTTCCAATTGCACCAAGCGCAGATCGGCGGTGGCCAGAGCCGCCTCAAGTTCGCCTAGACGTGCAGCGACTTCAGCGCCGCTGTTAGCCAGTTGATCGCTGCGACTGCTATGCGCCGTCAGTTCGCCGGTCAGTCGACCAAATTCTTCTAAAGCGAAAGCCATGCGCAGTTCGCGCACTTGCTCGCTCAATTCCTTGAAACGCAAAGCGGCCTGCGCCTGACGCGTCACGGCTTTGACGCGGCGACGAACTTCGCCCAGCACTTCGCTGATGCGCTGGAGGTCAAGCTCGACGCGCTCAAGTTTGCGCAGCGCCACTTTGCGCCTGGCTTTATAGCGCGAAATGCCAGCCGCTTCTTCTAAGATGACGCGCCGATCTTTGGTGTTCGATTCTAAAATGAATCCGACCCGGCCTTGCTCGATGACCGAATAGGCAGCCGTGCCAACGCCGGTGTCCATGAACAGTTCTTTGATATCTTTTAAACGGCAAGGTTTTCCACTCAGAAAATAAGATGAATTGCCATCGCGCGTCAGCCGTCGCGTAATGGCGACCTCGTCGCTTTCCATCCCGAGCTGCGCGCCGACTTGGTCGAGCACCAGGGTAACCTCCGCAAACGCCATCCCGCGACGAGTCGCACAGCCGTTGAAAATCACATCGGTCATGTCGTCGCCACGCAGGGCTTTCGCTGACTGTTCACCGATCACCCATTTAATCGAATCGACGATATTGGATTTGCCGCAACCATTGGGTCCGATGACCGCCGTAATGCCTTCTTCAAAGTCGAAAGTCATGCGGTCGGCGAATGACTTGAAACCGAAGGTTTCCAACCGCTTTAGGCGCATGCGTACTCTCCGAAGGGGCCGAAGACTAGGGCGGCTGGGAAGGGGGCAAGGATGCGCTCGGGGCGGCGCTGCTGGGCGGCTTGCTCACCATGTGAGCTGAGAAGCTGTATGGAAAAGGCGAAATCTGACATGGAGGACCGGAGGACCGGAGAATGAACGGATTCTCAACCATATAATCTACGCTGATTCTTGGCTTTTGGCTTCACTGGTTCTCTGGTCCTCCATGTCATTCTTTAGTTTCCAGTCAGCTTCTGACTACCGGTCGATCGTCCATGTTTCCCCGCCCTTGCAGTCGCCGATTGAGGCCGAACCATCCCCGCCCATGACTGAGGTCCACGTTGTTACGCTGCCCCACTTTGCCGGCTTGAAGTTACCCGCCTATGCCACGCCTGGCGCGGCGGGTTTGGACTTGGTGGCGGCGATCGACGCCCCGGTGGAGATTCTTCCCGGCAAACGCGTGCTGATTCCCACCGGTATGCAGATTGCCGTGCCTGCTGGTTTTGAGGCGCAGGTTCGTCCGCGTTCGGGCTTGGCCCTCAATAATGGACTGACGGTGCTGAACAGTCCCGGCACCATCGACAGCGATTATCGCGGTGAGGTGAAGATCATTCTCGCCAACCTGGGTGATGAGCCGATGAATATCTTGCGCGGCACGCGCATTGCTCAGTTGGTAGTCGCGCCGGTGGAGCGCATTAAGTGGCGTCACGTCACCGAGCTGGAAAGTACCAAGCGTGGTGAAGGCGGATTCGGCTCGACGGGAGTGAAATCGTGAATGATTGCGCGGCGAATTTGCGGACGGCCTTCATGGTCGCGGCGATGAGCCCATGCGCTTACTAGCGGATTGCGGTAATTCGACGATCAAACTTGGTCTCGCTCAAGATGGCGGAATCTGGCAGTTTCAGCGGTTAAATCCGCAAACCACAGCGTTAGACGAGTTCGTAAAACCATTCGATCGCACGATCACCGAACTGGCGTTGATGCCAGGGGCGAAGGCCAATACCGCGATGGTCGAAAGTTGGTGGGCGGCGGTTGGCAATGGTCGGCGGTTACGCGTGGTTGGTGATCACACGTTGCCAGCGCCGGATCTGGGTCAGTATCCGAATTGCGGTATTGATCGCGTTTTAGCAGGTTTAGTCGGTTGCATTCAAGAACGAAAATCGCTGGTGGTGATCGACGCTGGCACTGCCACCACCATGACCGCGTGGCGTTATGAACATGATGATCCGAATCCGCTCACGGCGGTGACGTTTGCTGGTGGTTTGATTTTGCCAGGTGCCCGCAGTTGCGCGATCGGTCTCGCTGCCCAGGCGCCGGCGTTGCCGGTCGTGGAAGTTCTTGGCCCCGATGCCCACGCCGCGCAGTTTGACACCCATGGAGCAATCGGAGCCGCGATCGGTATCGGCTACGGTCCGATGGTTGCCGCGTGCATGCTGAAATTAGAGCGCGAAACCGCTATCCACCTGCATATCGCCACCGGCGGAAATTGCGGACTCATCATCGCTTCATCAGTATTGCCGCGACTGAGTTATCGCCCGAGTTTGGTGCTTGAAGGTATGGAATTGCTGTGCCGCATTACCGATCGCACCCGGCGTTCGTCCGACCCTGCGATTCCGCGTGGTTGACCATCTTTATTAAGGAACCGTTATGGATTCGCTGACCCTGACTTCCACTACTTGGCGTGGCGTTGCTGCGTGGCGCGTGGTTGGCCGCACGCTTGAACTCATCATCACCGAAGTCGGCGG
>JAYVSL010000135.1:0-12985 GCA_043775355.1 Planctomycetota bacterium | reverse complement strand
AGTTGCAGCAATGGCATGTCTTTGAGGAGGCTGAAATCGGTGACCTCAGATTTGGCGATGGTCAGATGCGTCAGCCGCTTGCCTTTCAGCGGCGCCAATCCACGGAGTCGTGTGTCGACGAGATGGAGCTTCACTAACGGCATTTCGGTGAGCACATTGATGTCGAGGACTTGTGAACCAATGATTTCAAGTTTGCTAATAGGCATGCCTGCTAAGGGTGTCAGATCAGCGAGTTGGCCACCGCGGATATTAAGCGCGTAAGAACCGTCCTTTTCCAGTGTTAAGCCGGCTCCACTCCCAGGCCATGCTTGCTCAAGGCGCTGACGATAGATGCGTAGTCGGCCATCGGCAAAAGCGTTAAGCTGGAGAGCCAGCGCGCTGTCGCCGAGTTTGATGAAGAGGTCAGATAATTGTGGTTTTATTTCTGCAGTACCCCTGCTCGCGCACAGATCGCGCAGAGCGATGATATTGCGGTCATCTGGTTGTGAGACGAGGTATTTATTGAGATCAGCGATGCCTTCCGAGAAATTTTGTTCCACCAGAAAAAGTTTTCCTCGCAGTAAGTATGCAGAAGCTAAAGTAGGGTCGAATTCTAAGGCCAAGTTGACGTCAGCCATGGCCCCAGGGAGATCAGGATAACCAATACTGCGGATGGCTTTTTCAACCCAAGCAGGCGCGGATTGACGTTGATCTGCCCGGCGCTTTTCTTGTTCGGCGGTAAATTTAGCCAGATTCCCCTCGGCCTCAACCCGCTCAGCTCGGTTGATAGAATATCCGATCATCAGCAAAACGATAATTGTCAGTATCGCGCCACCCAAAACCACCGCTGCCGCACGATTGCGTTGAACAAGTTTGAGGGCCATTTCCCAGGGGGTATCGTCTTTTGCTGAAACCGCGCGACCTTCGCGATAGAGATCGAGGTCGCGAATAAGTTCTTCGACGGTTTGGTAACGGTATTTCGGTTTGGTCGACAAGGCCTTCATCGCGATGGCAGCCAATTCGGCGGGCACCTGGCGCTTTCCACCGATGGTCAGTGGATCTTTGATCTGCCCAGCGCGGACTTTCTTGAGGATTTCTTCGATGTCTTTGCCACGCACGGGTTGATGCAGGGTCAGGAGTTCGTAGAGAATCGCGCCGAGTGAGTAAATATCGCTACGTGCATCGATCGCATTGACCTCACCGCGAGCTTGTTCTGGCGACATGTATGCAGGAGTGCCGGCGATCACGCCCTCAATGGTACGCTCTGCTTCCGAATCATTACGAAAACTCGAAATGGTGTCTTCGACGTCTTGATTAGGAATTTTTATCGCTTCAGCCTCGACGGTGCTGTCACTAAATTCAGTTCGCCGGACGAGTCCGACTTTCGCCAAGCCCCAATCCATCAGCATGACTTCGCCAAAATCACCAATCATAATATTTGCTGGTTTAAGATCGCGATGAACCACGCCTTTGCTGTGCGCGAACGCCACGGCGTTGCACACCGCGACGAAAGATGACAACAAAGCCGTGAGCGAATGCCGATGATCATGCAGCTTTTGGTTTTTGCGCAGGTCGTCGAGTACCTCCAACAAGCTGCGACCTTTCACCAGCTTCATGGTGAAATACATTCGTCCTTTGGGATCGACGCCAATTTCGTGAATGGGAACGATGTTCGGGTGTTCGAGTTGCCCCGTCACCTGTGCTTCTTCAAGAAAACGTGCACGCTGCACTGAATTGGTGTCTTGCCGCATGACCTTCATGGCGACATCGCGTCGCACCATGCGGTCGGTAGCGCGCAAAATCACCCCCATGCCGCCACGGCCAATTTCTTTCGCATCTACGTATTTTTCGTCGCCGTCAGCAAGTCGCAAAATATCGTCAACCGTTTGCGGAACGATACCCGGTGTCGATGCACGGGGGACAACCGGATTGGCCGAGGGATCACGTGCAATACGCGGGTGCTGATCGGTGTCTTTTTTGAGTGGCTCTAGGGTAAAAGTCGCGGCGCAGACCTTGCACGTCAGCCGCGTTCCAGCGGCAAGATTGCTGGTGCGGTAACGTTTCCCACATGTGGGACAGGCGCTGACATCGGCGACAGCTGGCAAGTTAGGTTCAGAAGTGGTCACGGTGTCTGCGTCATGATCCTTGGGTGCCGCACGATCGGTGCAAGCGGACCTCGGCCCATCTTTCAGCGTTGGGTATCAGCGACCATTTAATGGTCGTTCTGCTACAGGATTGAAAAAAGTAAGTCATGACCGGTTATGACCTGGAGTTGACCAGCGCGTCGGCTCAGCTAACCCACGCTTCGGAGAATGTGCCATGCGCCGTTACGTCTTTGCCCCAGATGGTGAACGCTTTCGCTTGGATCTGGTGACGGTTGCCGATCCTCAACCGGCAGCGGGCGAAGTGCTGGTGCGGGTGAAGGCGTGTTCGCTCAACTACCGTGATCTGATTATGCTGCGCAATGAGCGGAAGCTTTCCGTCAACGGTTTGGTGCCGTTGTCGGATGGCGCCGGTGAGATCGTAGCCGTAGGCGCGGGCGTGCGTGATCGTCACGTCGGCGAACGTGTGGTCGCAGATTTTTTTCGTCGATGGCCGCAGGGCTTGTTCAGTAAAAGCGCGATGGATTCGGCGCAGGGGGGCGCGGTTGATGGCATGTTGGCCGAATTGGTGGTGTTGCCGGCTGACGCGGTATTGCCGATTCCGAATCATTTATCGTATGCCGAAGCATCGACGCTGCCATGCGCGGCGTTGACCGCATGGAATGGATTGGTTACTCGCGGCGGATTATTGGCAGGTCAAAGTGTGCTGGTCCTTGGTTCTGGCGGCGTATCGGTATTCGCCCTGCAAATCGCGCATGCGATGAAAGCCACGGTGATCGCCACCACCTCGACCGCGACCAAGGTGTCAAAGCTCACCGCGCTTGGCGCATCGTATGTCATCGACACGCGCGCACGTTCAGACTGGGAAGTTGCGGTACACGAATTGACCAACAAACGTGGAGTCGATCACGTCATCGAAGTCGGTGGCGTCGGCTCGTTAGAACGTTCGATCAAAGCTGTCGCGCACGCAGGTCATATTGCTCTCATCGGTGTTTTAGCGGGCGCTCAACCGCCGACCAACCTCTTCAGCCTTGCGCATAAAAACGTCAATGTCAGCGGCATTTACGTCGGTTCCGTCGCACACTTTGCGGCCATGAATACTTTTTTGAGCGCGCATAAAATTCATCCAGTGATTGATCGCGAGTTTACCTTTGTCGACGCGGCGAAAGCGTATCAGCACCTGGCGAGCGGCGCACACCTGGGAAAAGTGGTTATCACGATTTCGTGAAGTGTGCTCAGCTCAGCAGCGATTTCACCACCTGCGGGCAAACGTCGAGCATCGACCATTGCGGTTTAGCCCAGGCTTTATCGGAGCAGATCAAAATCGGACCATCCTCAGGTCGCGCTGGTGGTCGGCCGTGGCTGCCTTTGACCAAGGTGGTGTCGAGCGGCACGGCGTCCATTAAATAGCGGAAGCCGAGTTTCTTTTTGAGGAGCGCTTTGGCGGCGCGGAACTTTCCGCCATTCGGATCGAAAATCAGTTCGCGCGGATCGTAGCCGGGTTTTTTGTGAATTTCGACGCATTGTGCGAAGTCGGGTTTGCCGGCGTCATCAAGCCAATAGTCGTAAGCGAACCACGTTCCGCGATCGCTGAGCGCAACGATTTCGCCAGAACGTGCGTGGTCCAGACCGATCTCTGCGCGTTCACGACCAGCATAAATGCGTTCAACGCCATCCAGGTCCGAGAGGAGTGTTGCGGCCTCAGTCACCGTAGCCGCGTCGCGGCAATAAATGTGTGCGAGTTGATGATCGCAAACCGCGAACGCACGACTGGCGCCCGGATCTAGCAATTCGCCGGCCGCGTTGGTGGTGACGGCCAACAGTCCGGCGGTCCGCAATGCGCGATTAATAAATACGGCGCGGTCAGTTCGTTCGATGCCGTATTCGCTGACCACCGCGACCGTCGCGCCGCGCGCCTTTGCTGCGTTGATGACGATGCCTGCTGCCGCATCGAGGTCGCGTAAGTTGTGACTGAGGTGTGCGCCGGTTGGACCAAAGCGTTGCAGATCGTAGTCCAAATGTGGCAGGTAGCACAGCGCCAGATCTGGTTTTACCGCATCAAACGCGGTGGCAAACGTTTCGGCAATCCAGCGAGTGGAGGCAATCGCGGCGGTTGGTCCCCAGAATTGGAAGAGCGGGAATGCACCGTGTTTTGCTGATAACGTTTGTTTCAGTTCTGGCGGCCAGGCGTAAAAATCAGGCGCTTTAGCGCCGTCTTGAAAATACACGGGGCGCGGCGTCACCGTGGCGGTGACGTCGGTGTTCATCGCGTACCACCAGAAATGTTTGAGCACTTTCAAGTCAGGCTTGGTGCGACGAGCGATCTCCCAGCAACTGGGCGCTTGAATCAGTCGTTGGCTTTGCCGCCACAACCAGACTTCACCTAATTCGCGGAAATACCAACCGTTGGCAACGATGCCGTGTTCTTGCGGCAAAGTGCCAGTCAGCATTGAGGTCTGCGCCGTGGTCGTCACCGCTGGCACGACGCCCGTCATCGGCGTGCTAAAACCCTCGTTCGCGAGTCGTGAAAGGTTCGGCGTATCGCTGCCTAAATGGGCAGGCGTAAGGCCGACGCAGTCGATGAGGACGAGGGGTTTCAAGGGGGGCTCCGGAGGGTAAAAGACACTGCGATGTTTCGTGTTTTTATCAGGTTCTTCTCAGCAGAAAGAAAATCGAACAGGAGGCGCGGAGACGCGGAGGTGAGATGAGGAAGAATATTTCGGGCAAGCATCTTCCCCTCCTCTTTCCCCTCCTCTTTCCCCTCCTCTGATCTCCGCGTCTCCGCGCCTCCTGCTCATGGTTTATCTCTTTGGCTGTCCAGTGAGATTGAGCCCGCACGGAAATCACCAATACTGAAAATTCCCAAACGGAGATTTTACCACGACTTCGTTTCCAGGAACATCGCGACTTTCGACGCGGCCAACGACTTGCGCTTCGATGCGGCAATCGCGGGCAGCGGCTAAGCACGAATCAACGGCGTGCGAGGGAACGATGGCCTCTAAACGGTGGCCCATGTTGTAGACCGAATACATCTCGGCCCAGCCCATGCCGGTGGCTTTTTGAATGGCGGTAAATAGCGGCGGAACCGGGAAACAGTTATCTTTGACGTAGCGATTGCCGTTTTTACGGCCAAGCCCGCCGAACTTGACGATCTTACTTTGTCCGCCGCCGGAACAGTGAATCAGTCCATGCAGGTCGGTGCGCGGGACGGTTTCCAACAGGCGTTTAATCAGCGGTAAATACGTGCGTGTTGGTGACAGCAGCGCTTGACCAACGGTCATGGTATCGCCGGGAAGGATATCGGTGAGTGCGTGCGGGCCGCAGTAGACTAATTCCTTCTTGATCTGCGGGGCGTAGGTTTCTGGATATTTATCGCGATAATCGCTGCCCAGCAGGTCATGTCGTGCGCTGGTCAAACCGTTGGAACCGATGCCAGAATTGGGTTTGGTTTCCCATACGGCTTGGCCGGTTGAACTGAAACCGACGATGACGTCGCCTGGGGTCATGCGCCCTGCGTCGATGACGCGGTCGCGGCGCAGACGAGCGACGACGGTGCTGTCGACGATAATGGTGCGTACCAAATCGCCGACGTCAGCGGTTTCTCCACCGGTCATGCGGCAGGGGATGTTGAATTGCGCCAGTTGATCGCACACCGATTGATAACCGTTGACGATCGCAGCAATAACTTCGCCCGGAATCAATTTGGCGTTGCGGCCAATGGTGTTGGAAATCAGAAACGGTCCAAGCGATCCGACGCAGGCGATGTCGTCAAGATTCATCACCAAGCTGTCTTGCGCGATGCCTGCCCAGGTCAGTGCCAACGTTGGGGTGCCGAAATTTTCACGTGACGCCAAATACGCCAGTGAGGCTTTCGTACCTGCGCCATCGGCGTGCATGACCAAGCAGGTGTCGGCATCGCCGGTCAGGTCGTCAGGGACGATCTTGCAGAAGGCTCCAGGAAACAGCCCCGCATCATGCCGAGAAATGGCGTCGTGGACTTCTTGCTTTCCGGCAGAGACGCCTCGCGATTGGTAGCGCTGGTCGTGACGTTGAGTGTTCATGGGTCGGCATGGTGGGTCGTAGAGTGAGGGCGCAAGCCGCGCTGTTCATGACCATCATCGTGCGTCATCTTTATTTAGCTTCCAAGCCAGGCATCCGCTGTGCGATGCGGTGGTGCTCTGGGTTGCGCCTCAGCGGTGTCGTTCCATAGTCGAATCATGCGTGTTGCGCTGAATTTTTTTCTGTATCTGTTGGCCTTTCTCAGTGGTGGCTTGGCGTTGGCCGCTTATTGGGAACCTGTTTTTGGTGCCAACCTGGTTGACTACCTGAAGACCACCAACGGCCAGATGGTGGGTTTATTGGTAGCGGGACTTTTCGTTTTCTGCCCGTTTGCCGCAGTGGTGCGCTGGTATCAGGTGTGGCGCCGCTCGCGCGAAATCAGCTATACCACCGAAACCGGCAAGATATCCGTCAATTTAATCGCTGTCGAAGAAGCGCTGACGCGCGCCATTGAAGGGGAGCCAGACGTCAAGAAGGCTACGGTGCGCGTGTTCGAAGATCGCGTGAAGCGCTCAATTATTATCGAGGCGGTGGTGACGTTGTGGGAAGTGGCCAACGTGACTGAGCGCAATCGCTTCTGTCAGCGCCTTCTGCGTCGTCGTTTTGCTGAGCTGATGCCGGAGCAAACGGTGGTGCAGGTAAATCTCAATGTCCATCGCCTCAATCAACGGCGCAACGATGAGCGTACGGCTCGTCAGTCGCCACCCGTGGTGGAAACCTTGGCGACGCAATTGCCCGCAGTGACCGGCGCAGGGTTGAGTTCATCGTACGACTCGAAGGACACCTATCGGCCAGTACCACCGATTGGCGTTGAACTGGCGACCACGGAAGAAGATCTTTACGTCGGTCCGACCTATCCGGTGGTTCGTGACGAAGACGATGAAGGCGGCAGCGGCACCCAGGCCTACGCGCGCCCAGTACCAGGCAAACGTAACCGCACGTTGTGAGCACCCATGCAAATTAAATCACTCGCCACGACGAAAGAAATCATTGCCAATGATGGCTGTCGGCTGCGCGAGTTGCTGCATCCCGATCATGATCCAGCATTGATCACGTATTCCTTGGCGATTGCGTGGGTTGACCCTGGGCAATCCACGCATCCGCATGCGCTGCGTCAGACCGAGGTGTACTACATCATTCGTGGCACGGGCATTATGCACATTGGCCAAGAGCACCGCGACGTCGGCCCAGGCGATGCGATCGTGATTCCTCCAGGCCACGCGCAGTGGATTGAAAATCGTGGTCCGCAAGCCTTGGAATTTGCCGCCATCGTCAGCCCACCATGGCGTATGGAAGATGATCGTCGTGTGCCGATGCCTGGCCGTGGGTAAGTCTCCACCCGGTTTGCTTCGTACGCTTCTTCTATTGCCGCTAACGCCGCTATTTTTCGTGCCGTCGTTGTCTGCGGAAGATCCGATGGCGGATCCATTGCAGCAAGAGCATGAAGTTCCGTTCGATCCGTTTCGCGGGATGGATCGCGATGGACGAATTCCCAAGGTCGCTTTGCCAGCCGACCTCGAACATCCGGAACGCTGGCGCTACGTTCCAGAAGCACGGATTAAACCAGGCTCAATGCTTGAACGTCTGTGGGTTACCAGCTTTGTTTCGCCGATTCTCTATTTTGAGGAAGACGTTGGCTTGGGCGGTGGCGTAGCGATCACCGACATTGATTTTCGTCAGCAACGCCGCCAGGAATTTGGCGGCCTATTTCTTTCCACCACCACCGAAGGCCAAGAACGATATTCATTGGTATGGCAACGTTGGCTTAACCGTCGTGCGCAACCGGGCGGCGGGGTGCTTACCGAAGAACGTAGTCATTTGCGCGGCGGCATGGGTTATGATCGCTCGCTCACGCGGCGTTTTTACGGTTTGGGATCAGCCTCTGAAAAGCAGGATGAAACCAGCTACACCGATGAAGTGACGTATGCACAAATGCTCTTGCAACGCAGCGTTCCCGAAGCTGGTGATAATTGGGTGGTGCAATTCGGCGGACGCATTGAACACCGCAATCTGTACCGTGGCCATGTCAGTAATCGGCCCAGTACGGACGAAACCTATCCCGACTTAATGGCCGCCGCCGATAGCTACGGCAGCGCCTGGGTGCATGGTGCGATTCGCTACGACCTGCGCGATTCGCAGGAAAATCCGTATCACGGCTGGATGGTGGAAGCCGCCGTCGATGTCGCGCCCATTCAACGTGGAATGAATCAACCGAACAATCTGATCGGTGCCATTTGGAGTAGCACGGCGTCCTGGACCATTCCTGTCCCTGGGCTCTTCCATTCCGGTGGCGTTGGACAAGAAGAAAATCCCCCGACCGATACGTTTGCCCTGGGCGCCCGCGCCTGGGCGGCTTCCGGTGACTTACCCTTCTGGGCGCTGCCCAGTCTTGGCGGCTCCGACACCCTGCGTGGATACATCGGCAATCGCTTCACCGATCGCGCCGTCTGGCACGCAGTCGCCGAGTGGCGTACGTGGGTGATTCCTCGCGGTGCAGCAATTACCGATTCGATACGCTTCGAACGCTTCGGCGTGGCGTTATTTTATGAAGCCGGCTCCGTCGCCGGTCAGCTGTCCGACGTCATGAGTGGTCGCATTCATGACAGCTACGGCTTTGGTTTACGCACACTCTTCGAACGCACCGCACTTTTTCGCGCAGACTTTGGATTTTCGAAAGAGGGTAGCGCGTTTACGTTGTCGTATGGGTTGAGTTTTTAATGCACCAAGATCACCGGGACCGTAACGATTAAAGTTACGGGCTGGCACCGTAGTAATAAGTCAATCGAGACAGTCTCCGTCGCATTGCATTATTGGGCAGTTATTATGTTTTCTTGGACATGGTGATGCCAGAGCCATTTACTGACTCAGCAAGAATCTTTAGGCCACCTTTAATGCCAATTTCCCCAGTTCCTTCTAAAATTCCAAAGGTCAATGACAATATGGCGCCTTCAAAACCCATTGTTTTCGAGAAACCAATTGCGTATTCTTGGGTTATTCTGCCTATCTTATTTTCAAATGCGCCAATTCGATTTCCATCAATTTTAAAATTACGTGATATTATTTCCGTGGCTCCATTTAGCATTATATCAGAATCCGACTTGTCGTAGTTCGCTTTTTCACCGACCAATGCATAAATATCGTCACAAGTTTTAGCGAATAGTTTATTAAACTTAGTTATTTTCATGGTTTCATTTTTGTTATTTGGGTTAGTGATTCAACGTATGAAACGCTAATGACTCTTTGATCAAGCAACCGTATAAGACGTATCTGTCAACACCGGAATGATCAATACACGAGATACGAGGTCAGTCAGACTGTAGTCCGTAAAAGACCGCCGAATCAGCAGGATTTGTTTCAGAACAACCGCTGCTGATCACCCTTGCTGGCGTCAGGCGAGTCGTTCTTTTTCGGCGCTTCCACGTCTTCATCCATCGCATCCGGACGGGCCCACATCGGCTGGGTCTTTTTGTTTGGATCGGGCTTGGCTTCGGCAGGCTTGGCCATCGCTTCGGTTGGTTTGATCGCTTGTTCGGCAACAGCAGAAACCGGAATTGCCGCAGGCACATCTTCAAGGTTCACCGATTTCATCACTGCCGTCGTAGCGGTTTGAACTGGCAATGTGGCCGCTGGTTTGCTCGGCGTGTCTTCGGCCAAAAATTTGTCGATGCGTTCAAGAATGGAGGTCAGTTCTGCCGTTGAACTGCGCGGAGCGCCGTCAGGAAGAATGGGCGCTGATCCTGGTAGGGTGCTCGATGGATCGCTCTTTGCGGCGTCGGCGGGCTTGGGTTTGTCAGCAGGCAAGATGTCGGTGGCAATACCGTGATGGAATCCGAGTTCTTCCATGCGGCTGGCTTTGCGCCGCAAAGCGACCGACGGAGATTCTGATGATGCGGCGGATGGCTCATCACGATTACCGAACAGCCCATCCATGGCCTCGGCTTCGCTGTCGGCGACGACGCTGCCGCCCAATAAATCGGTTGCTGGCTTTTTAGTACTTGCAGGCGAGTCGGTTGGTTTGGTCGGATTAACAGGCAACTTAACGGTTTTTGCCGCGCCAGCTTTTTGATGACCACTGATTCCTGCACGAATTCCCGAATCAACGGCGTTGGGCAGGACTTCTTGACGCCCTTCAGGTGGAGTCGGCAGCGCCCCTGGCTTGGTGCCGGCGGCGGAGCCAGGCTTTGGCGATAGGCGTCGGATTGGTGCCGTGACCGGCTTAGCAGGTGGAGCGCCGACACCAAGGAGGGCCTTGAAGAGCACTCGTCCATAAATCGCCAGGAGCGGGAAGGTGATAGCCAACACCCAATAACGATGGTCTTGGATGAATTCGATGAGACTCATGCGTACAACCCTTTTACTCGCTTACTCGGTGAATGTCGGCGGCACTATGGGCGCAGCTCGTTGAAGGCGCAAGTGGGCGCGAGTGCTCAGCGAGTGACGTATGCACGCTCCTTGATCACTGACTTCAGGCTACGGCCCACCGGCTTTGTACACGACGTCACAGCACGATCCCGTGGTCCGTAAGCCTGAAGTCTGTAGCCGGTGGTCCTCTGCATTATCAAATTATTAGCACGTTCGCCGTGGTTTAGCGCGGTATTCTTTGATTCGCTTGGCCAAATCTTCGAAACCAGCGCGGCCGAACTGAGCATAGGTCGCATGTTTGCAATGTTCCACGCCCGGTTGGTCGAAGGGATCAATGCCGTAGAGCTCCGCGCTCATGGTCGTCGATAGTTGCAGCAGGTAATACAATCCGCCGATGTTGGCTTCGTCGATGACATCCAGTTGGAGGTTCATGTTGGGACGACCAGCGGCGGTGATGTGCTGCTCTGTGCCCCAAAAACCGTATTCCATAATGGTGCCGAAATCGGCATTTTGCAGATGCTGCAAGGCCTCGATTTTCGGATACGTCGCCGGTGCGATGATTTTGGCGCCGTGATCTTTAACCGTGATGAAGGTCACCACTTTGTCGAACGGACCTTCGCAATAGAGCTGCATCTGGCCGTGTTGATCGAAGGTGCCAAGACTCGCCATCGGGCTGGGGCCAACGTGAACGGCTTTACCTTTTCGATTGAGCATTTTGCCCTGCGAAACGGCGCACAAATGCGAATACCATTCGCCGACGCCGTGTAGGCGATTTGCGAACGAAAACAGTACATGAATGGTTTTACGGCGTTTGCGCGTCAGCAAATAATGGATCAGCGCGTGCATGTACGCAGGATTGCGGAAAGCGTCGCCATGACGACAGCGCTTATCCATGTCGCCAGCGCCAGCGAGCAACGCAGCGACGTTAAAACCGCACATTCCCGCAGTAAAAAGCCCGGTATTACCCAGCACGCCAAAGCGGCCTGGAAGGTTGGTGGGCACGGGCAAGGTGTCGATCTTTTCTTGCCGAGCAATTTCCATCAGCGGACTTTTGTCGCGATCGGTAGTGAACACCACTTGGTTCGTCAGTGCATTTTTGCCGCCTTTTTTCTTCAACTGTTCGGCCAACCACAACCAGATGGCCAGCGTTTCGACCGAGTTGCCGGATTTGCTGGTGACTTGAAAAAGTGTTTTCTTCAGGTCCAAGGAATCGACCAGCTCGGTCAGCGCCTTAGGATCGGGATTGTTGATGAAGAATACTCGTGGGGCGTTTTTGCGTTCCTTCGGCTCAAGATAATTATGCGCCGTGTGACCAAGGGCCGTTAACAAACTGCGTGGTCCGATGGAGCTGCCGCCGGTGGCAACGACGACTAAATTGTCCCATTTTCCCTGATGTTTCTTCAGTAAAAGGTTGAGCTCGCCGAGGTCTTGGTAAGGCAGATCGAAGAACGAGCATTCACCGGTTGAACGTAGCTCATCAACGTTTTCATGGTGCTTGGGAAATTTGGTGGCCAGCGTGTCGACCTCGGCTTTGATCAGGCCATGGGTCGCACCAATGGCCTCGGAGAGGCAATTGGTGAAGTCCAAAGTCAAGCTGCTCATGCGCTCTCCGGTGATTCGACGATGACCTCGCAATGTGGGCAATATCCTAAATGAAGACGCGTAAAGATAGTCCGAATTGGTGCTTCCGCTGGCGCTAGCTCAAACGGCTTGCGCATGTAACGGCTCAGATGGTCAGGGTTTGGCATGGGAGCAAACATAAGGCGCCGTATGCAATTCCTGTGGCCGGAGGTGGCCGAAGGTGGCCGAAAGTGGCGGTAAACGAGTGAACTGGCGAGCAGGTAGTGAGGGGCAATCGACCAGCAAAGGCCGATTTCATCAGCGCTCGCGCAGCGGTGGGAGCGGACCATACGCTCCGTGTCCGTTGTTTTCAAGGCAGGAAACCAACCGAGGTACGCTTCACCTCGGCGGCATTACGACATTTTTCGCTTTTTGTCCTGCTTTGTTGCACTGACCGTGCAGGTGATTCCCGCAAGTACCCCGCGCCAATCGGCGGGCTCATGCCCTTGGCCAGAGGCCGCCGCTAACAATGCCACGGCAAAGTGCAGGACGGTGGCGGGATTATTTCGACCGTATCGACGGGCCAACCAATAAAGAAAAGCGCCTTTGGCTAACCCGCGTCGATAAGGATCGGTGCGGTCCGCACCGTCTTTTCGATGATGGGCATATAAATAGCGGACAAAGCGAGCGATGATTTGTCCAGGATGCGCAATGGCTAAACGACGGAAAAAATCGAGGTCTTCACCAAGCGCGTAGCCCGCACGCCGAGCGTCGAAACCAACCCGCAATGCGGCCAAACGACGAACCGCGAAGCAGCAACCAAACAAGGCAGAGGTGGCGTTGTCACAGGGACCATCGACCAGCCGTCTGGGATCGTGGAAGGCGCTCAGGTGGGCCAAGCGGTGAAGGCGACGAGTCCAGCG
>JAYVSL010000134.1:0-4203 GCA_043775355.1 Planctomycetota bacterium | reverse complement strand
CAGCGTGTAACCAGCTTCGATCAATGTCAGCAAGGCAGTATACCGTGAATCACGCCGGTAATTTTCGGCCGACTGATTCTGACCCTTCAAATGACCGGCGATTAAAGTCTTCATCCCTTGATCCATTGCCGAAATGATCGTCGCGCGATAACGCGTAAACACGACCTCATCCCGGCAGTGCGGAAATTGCTGCGACATATCCCTCAATTGATCAGCGAAAACCACAAGTTCCTGCAAATGCGTTTCCAGAAGCTTTTGCTCCGTGATAAAACGGACTAGCTCCGGCTCTTTCGGCACAATGCTGCCAGCGGTCAGCCGTCGCTGCCAATCTGCCGCGATGGTGCGACGAACCACCAACACGTCAGTTAAGCCGCTAGGAACCACCACGCCAACGCTGTTGTAATGGCTCTGCACTTGCGTCTGTGCTTCGCTCAATTCACTCATGACTTGTGAAAGAAGCGGTGTTGGCTCCACCGCTTCGCCTGGGAAGTCCTCGCAGAAAAGCGCAGACCAACTGCAACAGAGCACCATCAGCCAGCGAATGACGTGCATGCTTGCTCCTATGACATGAAGTGAATCAGGCGCGACGAATAGGGAAACTGCAGAGCGGAAGCGCAGGCCGCCGCGTGTGCGCCAGCATCACGCGTCGGCAGCTGCCGCCTCGGCTTCGCTGTCACTGACCTTGTGCTTGTAAGCCGCGCCAAGGAAACCGCGAAACAACGGATGCGGCAACACCGGACTGGACTTGAACTCCGGATGAGCCTGAGTGGCGAGAAAAAACGGATGGTTTTTCAATTCGATGATTTCTACGAGCGATGCTTCCGGCTTGCTGGCGTCGGGAATATAGAGGCCAGTAAACAACATGCCCGCAGCTTCAAATTGCGCCCGATACGCATTATTAAATTCATAACGATGACGATGACGTTCCTGCACGACTTCTGCGCCACCATAAAGCTTGGTGGTTTTGCTGCTCTTTTTCGGCAGGGTGCAGGGATAATTTCCCAGACGCATGGTGCCGCCCAGGTTACCGGCGGCGACAATGTCTTTTTGTGATTCCATCACCACGATCAATGGATCAGGCGTTTTCTCATTCATCTCGATGGAATTGGCCTCGCTCAAACCCATAACGTTGCGGGCGAACTCAATGCACGCTGCTTGCATGCCAAGGCACAGACCAAGGTACGGAATGCCGTTCTCGCGAGCGAAGCGAATCGCGCGTAATTTACCTTCGAAACCACGCTTACCGAAACCGCCAGGAACCAGAATGCCGTCGACGCCTTTGAGCTTTTCTTGCCAGTGTTCGTCTTTTTCCAACGATTCGGATTCGATCCGCACGATGTTGGCTTTCAGCAAGTGACTGAAAGCGGCGTGATCGATCGACTCGGTAACTGATTTATACGCATCCTGATGGTCGATGTATTTGCCGACCATGGCGATGGTGACGGTGTCCTTGGGCTTCCTGATGTGATGCACCATCAGATCCCAGGCTTTCATATCGCATTCACGTACGCCCAGCCCCAGGCTTTTGCACACCAGTTGATGAACCGACTGTTTTTCTAGGACTTGCGGCACTTCGTAAATGGTGTTGGGCACGTCGGGCAGATCGATGACTTTGTCTTGATCGACGTTGCAGAACAACGCGAGTTTTTCTTTGACGCCTTTGACTAACGGCTTCTCGCTACGGCACATCAGAAAGTCGGCAACGATACCGATCTCACGCAGTTTTTGCACGCTGTGTTGCGCTGGTTTGGTTTTAATCTCGCCCGCAGCTTTGATGAAAGGAATGTAAACCAGATGGATGAACAGCACGTTTTCGCGCCCTAATTCATGGCGCATCTGGCGCACCGCTTCCATGAACGGCAGGCCTTCAATATCGCCGACCGTGCCACCGACTTCGCTGATGACGATGTCGACATCAGGTCCGCTTAAGCTGCGAATGTTGGCTTTGATTTCGTCAGTGACGTGCGGCACCACTTGCACGGTGCCACCGTTGTATTTGCCCGCACGTTCTTTCTGAATGACCGATTGATAGATTCTACCGCTGGTTACCGTCGAATTCTTCGAACACGGCACGCCCAAGAAGCGTTCGTAGTGACCAAGATCGAGATCGGTTTCGGCGCCATCGTCGGTGACGTAAACCTCGCCGTGTTGAAACGGATTCATGGTTCCCGGATCAACGTTCAAATACGGATCCAGTTTCTGAATCCGCACGCGATATCCCATGTTGATCAGCAAGCGTCCAAGCGAGGCCGCCGCGATACCTTTACCCAGCGAACTGACGACGCCGCCGGTGACAAAAATGTGGCGAGTAGGGCCGTCGCGTTTATGTGCTGCATTAGACATGGAAAGATCCTTGGCGATGGCATTTCAGAAGCGTGGAAGAAAAAATGTTCGCCGAATCGGCGGCTCGAACGAGCGTGATCATGCTGGTTTCGCGGCTGGGGAAGAACCCTGACGGCGCCAACGCGTGACAAAGGCATCATAATCCGCGCGCACGTCGACTCCGGGTGTCGCATGGTCGACCATGGCGCAGGCGATGCCGATACCGGCCTCCAGTGCGCGCAATTGCTCCAGCTTTTCCGCGTTTTCTAAGCGACTTGGCGGTAACGCCGCGAAAGCTAACAGCACCTCGCGACGATAGGCATAAATACCAAGATGACGATGACAGGTGGTCGCTGCGCCACCGGCATCGCGGTCATAAACCGCCGGACAACGCGTAAACCACAACGCCCGATCACCAGCGCCTAACACCACTTTGACATTGTTGGGATTGAGCTGCTCAGCGACTCCGCCAGCAACACACAACGTCGCGATGCCCGCCCACGGGTGCCGCTCCAACAAGGCGGCAACCAAGCGAATATGTTCGGGATCCATCTCCGGCTCATCGCCTTGAACGTTGACCACGATGTCATCGCTACGATGGCGTGCGACTTCGGCGATGCGATCCGTGCCTGATTGATGATCGATCCGCGTCATCTGCGCGGCGACACCAGCCGCACGCGCGGCAGCAACCAAGAGCGGATCATCTGCGCACACCGTCACCGACTGCGGACCAAATGCTTGCGCAGCACGCGCGCATGCATGGGCAATCAGTGGCTGACCGGTTTCCGCTAACAACAATTTTTCGGGCAAGCGCGTCGACGCGCGCCGAGCGGGAATTAAAACAGCCGTCATGTGACAACTCGGTCGGTGCTAGGGCGACGACAATTGCCCGAACGACCAAGAGGCCGATGCCTCTGGCGGTCAACGGGCCGCTGCCCACGACACAAAATGTTGATGAAATCTTGGATGAGTGCTCCTGAGCGCACCGGCAGCCCCAAGGCGGGAAACCGTAGGGTGGGTCCGTGGTAGTCAATGCTTGGCGATCGCGCGCTCGCGTACGAAAAAAATGGCGCTCAAAGACCGATTAATAACCGCATTTTCTGTGCTTTTGACCACTTCAGCGGCTACCGATTTTGTAAGACGTCACAGCGCGGTCCTGTGGTCCGTAACGTCAGTAGCGTTCGTAGCGTCCGTAGCCTATAGCCTGTAGCGAATGGCCCCGTGTCGAGGAATCACCGGACGCAAACCATCGCACAGCGAAGGAGGTCTGCTAACGTCCGCGCCTATGAAGCCTACCATCCTGCTGTTGACCTGCGCGGTTCTTGCCTGCGCCACACTCACCACCTTTGCTGCCGAGGTGGAATTATCCGGGCCAACGCCCACCGCCACCGCTGCTGAGCTGCGCGATGGTACGCTGGTGCTGACGCTCTCTGGCAATCTGCCGCTTCGTCCAGGCGGTGGATTTCTCTTTGGCGATAGTGGCATGAGTCTGTTCGACGCCACCATGCAGCTGAAGAAGGCCATGAACGAGCCCGAGCGCCGCGTGGTGCTCGACTGCTCATTGGAATTCCATCCTGGCTTGGCGGCGGTGGAAGAACTCACTTCTATTTTACGTGCACGGCCAAGTGGTAAAAAAGTTGCCTGTTTGCTCGATAATGCTTCCGATTCGGTCATGGCCTTGGCTGCCGCCTGCGACGAAATCGTTATGGTCGAAGCGGGGATGCTCAACCTCGACGGATTAGCCATGTCGACCGATTATTACGGCGATGCTCTCAATCGCTTTGGCATCAAGTTTCATGCGGTCACCAGCGGTCCGGCGAAATCCGCGCCGGAGCCTTTCACCAGCGGCCACCCCAGTGCGACTTCGATTGCCGAACATCA
>JAYVSL010000133.1:0-5825 GCA_043775355.1 Planctomycetota bacterium | reverse complement strand
GACCACGGCGGTTTTACCAACGCCGGCCTCGCCGACCGCAATTGGATTATTTTTACGCCGACGTGCCAAGACATCGATGAATTGGCGGATCTCAAGGTCACGACCAAACACCGGATCGATTTTCCCATCACGCGCCAAGGCGGTAAAGTCGATGGTGTACTTGCCAAGATTTCCGTCCGTTTTCGGTGCACTCGCCGCGCCCGGTTTGCCAGACGCCGCATCAGGGCTGGCGCGGGTCGCGCTGGCGGTGGCGGCCTCGTCGCTGCGTGAACAGACTTCGGTGAAATCCTTCTTCAGATCGCTGCGTGAAATCTTGCCGAGCAACTCCAGATAATCGCCATTGCCAAAACGCGCGAGGTTTCCCAACAAGCCACGCAGCAAGACGCCTGAGCGAATCTCCGCCAAACCGTGGTCGAGCGACGCCAGCAACCAACTTTGCTGGAACCACTCCAGCAGAATCGGGGAGAACACCGGACGACCGGTATTTCCCGTGCGTTGATCTTCCAACACTTCAAGCAAGCCGCGCTTGAGTCGGGTATTATCAATATCGAAATGCGCAATGATCAGCGGCACATCGCTGCCCTGCGCTTGCAATAATTCATGCAACAAGTGCTCGACGGTGATCTCGTAATTCCCCCGCGACACACACCAGCCAGCGGCTGCTTCCAGCGCCTTAGTGCAGATGCGATTGAGACGAGCGAGTAAGATTTTGAGATCGATATCAGCCATGATGGACCCACGTCGTAATGAGGAAGTGAACAGGATCAGGATGGGTTGGCGGTTGGCCTAACCACGAGGACCAACCGAGTCTGGTCTGGTCCGAAGAGAACAAACCTTCAAGCACCAGTCGCGGTGCGTCTTGCGGTTTGATGCGGAGTTCAACGCGATAATCGAGCGAATCTGAATTGAGCAGGTCGACGACCTCACGCAATTCCGTCATCAAATCACCAGAAGGTAAAAATCGCAGATAGGTTTCCAACGGAACAGGTCCGATAGCGATGCCGAAGGTTGACGCGCGATCAAACACCTGATCGCTCAATGAGCAGTCAACGCCGAGCGAACAATTACCGACTCCTAAGCGATTCTGCTGGTCTGGTGGGACGGCAACCCAGGTGCCGACGCAGGACTCAATTTCCATCGGCACGGTTGGGAACCAAGATTGCAGTGCCGATTCAATTTGCGTGACCGAGCGCGTCTGACCAGAAAGTGCTCCCGCGAGCGACATCAATCGCCCAGGAGTGGTGATGCGATCGCCTGCTAAATTTTCATAGCGCAGACCAGCAAAGCCCATCAAGCGACGTGAAGCCGCGTCGCTGCCATCGCCACGATAGCCAAGCTCGATGTGCATTCGTTCCCAACAGCGATGGAACAACGAATACAGTCGGTGATGAAAGATGTCATAAAATGCACGCTCGACAGTGGGATCGTCGCCATGCAATAAATTTTCAGTGAAGTAGGCCGGTAACGGACTGGAAATTCCGTAGAGCCCGATGAACGTGCCTTCGATCTGGAAACGTTTATCTTTCTCGGTTATATCGGCGACGGTGGCTGCCGGAAAAGCCAAGCTCAAGAGCGGACGGAAACGCACCGCTTCGCACTCTGCCGGTCCTAGTTTTCCAACCTGGACGCTGTCCACGACGGATGCCTGCAGCAGGTGCACTGCACGATGAAAATCAGCCTCCGCCGGCGCGGAGAGCAAGCGATCGATCAGAGGATCGCGCGCCGGCCGATGCGTGCTGGCCATGCGAAAACCTCCGAGAAACGGGTACCGACAACTTCCATACGACTATACGAATTCAGCGACACGCAATTGGCGAACAACTCATTGAGTACCGAACCAAGCAAGTACATTTCACCTTCACCGCCGACGTGCTCTTCGCCCATACGCACGCACACCGACAACCCACGCACTGGCGCGCCACGATACAGACGGGTCGCCGGGATGGCCTCGACGCCTTCGATGCCCTCCAACAAACGTGCACGCGAACGCTCCAATTGCCGATCAACCAACGCTGGAAAATCGTACAGTCCAATGATCTCACGCAGCGATTGCGCCGTGCTCAAGGCGGTGTGGCCCAAACTAAAATGCGCAATCAATCGCCAATACTGCTCACCAGGAGGTGGCGGCGGATACGATGGCGTTGGACGAGTAATATTCTTAAAAGTCGCGAAAGCCGGTGACTGCGGCGTTGCTTGCGAAACATCGCCGGGGCCAAGCCGCGTTGGCAGCTGGCGATTCGTGCAGGTCAGTGATACCGAAATCACATCCGGCGTGGTGCCGATTTCAGCGCCTGGATCATCGACCAAACCAATCGTATGATCGTTACCCGCCATCACTGCTGACGGCGAAAAAGAGGTAAAATAAAAGCGTCGATCATCGCCTTTGCGACCAGGGCGGAACATCTGTCGATAGTCAACCGCGCTGCCATTACTGCGATTCAGCCCACGCACCGATTCAATACGATAGATGTCATAATGTTGCTGGTCGGCGCCCATAGGCCGCAATTTGAAAGCGTTGCGCCGTCGATCATAGGTAATCGGGTCAGCTTCATGAGCAAAGACGTTGACCGCTGGCGCGCACTGCAACTGAATGTTCGCCGCGGTCACCGGTGGCATATCCACTGGCAAACGATTGAGCTGAAAGATTAATTCAACTGACGTTTTGTCTCCCAGGATGCGCAGTTGATCGATACCAACCACGTCGACGAACATGAACTTCTGCGGGAACGACAAATATTCCTGGATCATGCGCAAAGCGGGAAACGTACGTTCCATGCCCGGCACAAGGGCCTGGGCATCGGCGAAGCCAACAGCCTCGACGGTTAATGCGGTTGCTATTTCTTTACCGTCAGGACTACGCGCCTTGATGCCTTTGAGATTTCCCAACAGGCAACCATACAAAGCGCGCGACACCGCGCGTTCGCCAGCCAAAAATAAACGTAACCGCGACTGATTGAGCGTCGCAAAGGAAGTGCCGCCGATGGTCGATAATTTGAGGTGCAAAGCCGGAGTTGGCTGCGAATGCACTTCGAGCCCGGCGACCATCACGGGAGCGAGAACCACATCGTTGGTCGTGGTAAAATGGCAGATGGTGCCGTCGACCGGTTTGGACGCCAGAATGGCGCCAGCCGGAATCGTTCGGGTCTCGCGCAGCGCCTGCGGCTTGGCGGCAAACTGCACGATGGTCGCCGAGGGAACCGGCCGCAAATAATGCGGCCACATGAACTGAATCAGCTGTTGATTGAAGTGACCTTGTTCGTCGTCGAGCTTCTCGCGAATTTGCGCGGTCAGAAAGGCGAATCCTTCCAGCAGGCGTTCGACGTCGGGATCCGCGCCAGCCTCAGCTAGCATTGGCGCAGCCTGCGGATGGGCGAGCGCGAACTCGCGACCCAACTCGCGCAGGTAAGTCAATTCATCGATGTAATATTTGCTGCTGGTCACTGGGTTTAAGCTTCGAGGTGAATGAGACCGGCATTGTCAAAATGGGTCTCGAAAGAGATTTGAGAATTATCGTGCGCGAGACGGCCAGAGACGATGAAGTTCACCACCAATCCCTCGTTTTCGCGTGGCTGATAAAATACCTGCACACTACGCAGGCGCGGTTCATATTTTTCTATCACAGTGACCATCGTACGCTTCAGGCGACCGACGGCTTCGGGAAAGCCAAGAACAATCTCACATGGAGCAGGAATGCCGAGATCCATTTGCGCCAACGCGCTGCCTTCGCGTGAATTGAGAATTTGCCGCAGATTACGCACCACTGATTCAACCAAGGCACGACGGTCCACGCGAACCGATCGCCGCTCAAGGTCGGCGGGGTTGCGCAAGCGTTCAAGAACGGTGCGTTCGTTGATCATACTGCCTATGGAAAATACGGTCGAAGAGAAACCCGGACAACGGTGATGATTTCCGTTGTCCGGGCAAAATCAGATAGTCTTTAATGAATGCCGATCACGTCGCTTATCCACCCTGGGTGAGCATGATGCTGGCGACCTTCTTGGCCTTGATGTGATTATGTTCAATCGAGTTGGCCGAGAGAATAAACTCTTCGTAAGGCGCGCCGCCGCCTTCATTGCCTTCAGGATCAACCAGTTCTTGCTTGGCTACGTACACGTCGCCCAAACTAAGGGTAAAGAAATGTTCCGAGGTCTTGCCGCCATCTGGTGGATCACGGTACAAGAAGAGTCCTGCGGTTGCGATCTTCTGGCGTTCAGCGACCGCCTTAAAAATCAACGGAGTCGCCTTGTCGATGGCCTTGCGAATGCGCACGCCGTCAAAAACCACGCGCGAACTGCCGAGACCGCCGCCCTTGCTGCTACCAGAGGCGTCAGTGCCGATGGTGATTTTAAATGCGATAACATCCATCGCCTTATCGCAGAATTGACTGAAGCCTTCAATGCCATCGATCAGCAAAAGCGTATTGAAGCCACGCATGTTCACATCGGAGTGAAAACCTGGTGGATTTTGTGTGGAAACTGGTTTGGGAGCCATGAGTTATTTTCCTTCGAGGTGAGGGTGAGAGAGGATGAAAAAAGCGATTTCAGAAAGAAAGCCGTCCCGGCGGAAAATCCGCCGGGACGGACGATGAATCATTTCTTATCGAGCTTGCCGACCAACGACAAGGTGAACGACGCACCCATGTACTTGAAGTGCGGACGCATCTGAATTCCGACTTTATAGATGCCAGCTTGTCCTGGAACATCATCAACCGTAATCGCTGCTGCACGCAGCGGACGTTTGCTGCGCACGGCTGGACTGGCGTTGTCCATGTCGACCACGTACTGGCTGATCCAGGTATTGAGTTCGCGTTGCAGATCGGCTTTTTCTTTCCATGAGCCGATCTGTTCGCGCTGCATCACCTTGATGTAGTGCGCGAAGCGATTGACGATGAACAGATACGGCAACTGCGTGCCGAGGCGGTAATTGAGCTCCGCCGCTTTGCCTTCCGTCGAATTACCGAAGGTCTTGGGCTTCTGGCACGAATTGGCGGCGAAGAAGCACGCATTGTCGCTGCCCTTACGCAAGGAGAGGGCGATGAAGCCTTCTTCCGAGAGTTCGAATTCGCGACGTTCGGTGATCAACGCTTCAACCGGTGACTTGGTCTGCAATTCACCCATCACTTCGTACTGGTGCAGCGGCAGGTCCGAAACCGTTCCGCCACTGGTCGGTCCGATGATGTTCGATGACCAACGGAACTTCGCGTAACTATCGGCCACGCGCGAGGCGAGAGCGAAAGCCGCATTGCCCCACAGATACGAACCATGCGCTCCTTCGACTTTTTCATTATAGTCGAATGACTTGACCGGCACGGTCTTGGCACCGTATGGCAAACGCAGCAAGAAGCGCGGCGCGGTCAAACCAACACTGCGCGAATCTTCACTTTCACGGAACGACTGCCATTTGGCGTACTTCGGTCCTTCAAGAATGGGCTTAAGATCTTTCAGGTTTGGCAGCTTCTGATAATCATCGAGGCCGAAGAATTCAGCGCCGGCAGCGGCGATGAACGGCGCATGTGCCATCGTCGAAACGGCCGCAACTTTCTGCAACAAAGCCATGTCTTTCGGACCAGGCCCAAAGTCATAGTTAGCAACGATCATGGCATACGGTTCGCCACCGAAGGTGCCGTATTCATTCGAATAGCACTGCTTATAGAGGCCCGACTGCACGGTCTCTGGCGCATCTTCGAAGTCGTCTTGCAGCGCTTCCTTTGAGCAATTGAGCATTTCGATGCGGCAATTCTCGCGGAAGTTCGTGCGATCGACCAACAGCTTGAGTCCGCGCCAAGCGGATTCGATCTGTTGAAAAGATTTGTTGTGGAGGATTTG
>JAYVSL010000132.1:0-5391 GCA_043775355.1 Planctomycetota bacterium | reverse complement strand
CGCAGGAAAATCGCGGGCTGGGACCATAATTACCTCATCCAGCTCCTCGCCAGAATAGCCACGCCCGTGTCACACGAGGGGTAATGCAATTGCCCTGATAGCTACCCGCTGCATCGCATGAGGAATGATCTCTTGGTCCCGTTTTGAGCATAAGACCACTCGCTCTGCACTGGCTGACGTTCAATTACCTTACACACTTTGCGCACTGATGACTGACCGCATCTGGCTGCTTGCTGTGCTTTTTCTTGGCGTGATGGGGACTTTCCTCATTCGTTTGGTCGATTTGCAACTCGTCCAAGGCGAACGTTTGGCTCAAGTGGTCGACCAATCGCGTTTGGTCACTGAAATCATTCCGCCACGTCGCGGACGAATCTTGGATCGCAACGGTGCAGCGATGGTCGACAACCACGCTATTTACCACCTTGGTGTGGTGTTGGCCGACTTAGAGCTTTCAGGGAGAGAACGCCGTCAAATTCCGCTGTGGCGACTTGATGAGCAGCACACCGATGCATTGGTGGCTGAACTAGCGGTTCGCTTACGCCGTGCTCCATTTGGTATCCGCGAAGCGCTGACCAATGATTTAATCAATCACGCAGGAGTCGCCATTCGTCGCGGCGCACGGGTACGCGATAAAGATTTAAAATTAGTAACCGTGCCACGTCGTGCGCTGGCACCAACCGGCGGAGAAAATGACGCCGATATGGCGCGTTTGGTCGAGGGCGATCTCGTCTCAGAAGATCCTCGTGAAGCCCTCAGTCGTGAATTATCCATCCGTTGGCAGCAGTCTATCGGGCTGATTAGTGATACTGAATTCCGCGCAGCGACAGCTATCTTAGACCAAGATTTCGCGCAAACCTTTGATCACTGCGCGCAAATTATTGAGCCATTTCTGCCGCTATTTAAAATCACATTATCTTTGGAAAATAACACTTCTATTGCACTGAATCTGCGCTTGATCGATCCCGACCGCCGAGCACAAGCCGAAGAAGTCTTGGCGCAGCTCCTTGGCGAAACGTCAAGTCTGGTACATGAACATTTCGACCGCGCACTGGCGACGGTGCGCGAAAAACCGCCGTCGACGATCTATTATTTTGCTCCCTCGGCGCGCGCTGAAAGTATTGCTCCACTCCTGCCCATAAGTCAGGGTCTGCATGAATTGCCCATTGTCGGCGTTCCCGGTTTACACGAACGAATTCTGCTGATTCAAGGTGATGCGCCTGAAAATGACGGTTTATTCGCACAGATAACCCGCCGTTTGGCAGCGACGCTCGGCACCGATGCAGACTTGATTGAATCGCTGATTATTCGTCACGCCGAACGGCAACGCCCAATGACCTCTGAGCGAGAATTTCAGATTCATCACTTAGTATTTGATCCGGTGCGCTATGATCGTTTGTGTGCCGGATTAGCACTTGAGCTCACACGGCTTGGACGACCGACGACCCGTCTCGATATCGAAGCGGCGTTATCCAAAGCACGTACGACCGCTGACCAAGCCTGGGCTGGACAGACCCGCCTTGATTTAATTCCTTTTATTAAAGATTTGCCCCATCCCATCGCCGTGCGTTTAGCCGGCATCAGTTCATTACCGCCAAAAAATCTTGCGACGAAATACGAAGAATCCGATGCCACACTTCCAGGGCTCGGCCTGCAAGTTGATCTCGGTCGAGAATATCCATTCCCAGGATCGGCGAGTCATTTAATCGGCAATATCCGTCGTAGCGAAGATCCCGAAGTACACGGGTCTTTCGCCTGGCAAGGCATCAGCGGTTTAGAAAAAACTTACGATCCGCTGTTGCGCGGCGCTCCTGGGACGTTGGTTCGTGCGCGGACGCCAGATGGCCCGCGCACCCTACGCGACGATCCACCATTGGCGGGAACGGACGTGGCGACTGAACTTGATATGGAGCTACAAACACTCGCCGAAGATAGCCTCGCTCGCTATTATGAATTAGCGGAAGCGCTCGGTACTGGCAGCGATAAAATGAAAGCCGCGATGACCGTTGGTAAAGGCCGCGCTGGCTTCGCGATGATCGATTGTCAGACCGGTGCCATCATCGCACTGGCAAGTACTCCTGGTTACAAACTCGAAGACCTGCGCACGCATTTCGACGAACTGATGAAAGCCCCCGGCGATCCACTGCTCAATTATGCCACCATGCCCGCGCAACCACCGGGTTCAGCAATGAAACTGTGCACCGCGCTGGCTGGCCTTGAATACGGCGTGCTTAATCCCGGCGAGCTCATTCATTCCCAGGGTTTTATGGCGCTGGTTCACGGTAAAAAAGTGATGCGCGATCATGCGCCGCCGGGTGACTATGATCTGACGCATGCCATTCAGGTTTCTTCCAACGTCTATTTCGCCACCGTCGGTCAACGCCTTGGCGGCGAAAAATTAGCGGAGGTCGCCAGTCGTTTTGGCCTTGGGCGCAACAACGCCCTGGACGTTGCCGATCAACGTCCAGGCATTTTGCCGCGACCATCCAACATCGCTCGCATAAGACCCACCGAAGCCCATTGGCTACCGAGCGACGATTGGCGTTTTGGCATCGGTCAATTTCTTACCGCGTCACCCATACAAATTGCGTGTCTTGCCGCTGCGGTCGGCAATGGCGGTCACATTGTGCGGCCCTATTTGGTCAAGCCGGCGACTCAGCCGGTGGTGCAAGATCTCCATATCCGCAAAGCGTATTTGGACGAACTCCGCCGAGGCATGGAACTGGTTACGGAAAACATCCCCGGCTCGACGGCCAAACTCTTAATCCTCGAAGGCGCTGCCGCAGGAATAAAAGTCGCCGCGAAAACCGGCACCGCGGAATGGGGTAGCGATGCTTCACGCAGTGCAGGGCGCACGCCCGATCACGCTTGGATGGCCGGCTATGCGCCCGCACACAACCCTACCGTGGCTTTTGCTATCTTCATTCACAGCGGCACTTTCGGCGGCCAAGCCTGTACTCCTGTCGTCAAACGTGTGCTGGAACGCTATTTTACGAAATACGGCCCAGGAGGACATGCGGCGGAAAGAAAGTAGCCAAAGCCAATGCTTTTGCAGATGAGCTGACGCACATTGAAGCCGCACATTCAAGCCGCACATTCAAGCGCATCATGGGATTCGTACACCACGTTGATTTGTTGCACACTCACCAAGCGTCCACGAGAACCGCCTATTTTCCATGGCACGCGTCAAAATGCTTGGTATTTACAACGTCCCTTCGCAATCATCCGAGGACCTAGTCCATGCGTCACCTAGCTTTTATCGCTTCTGTTTTCTTGCCTTTTGTCTTCTGCGTTGCGACGAGCATACCGGCCACGTCGTTCGCAGCGGAACTCACGGCACCAGACGCCGTACGCGAACTCCGCGTACGGGTCCCTCAGGTCACCGTGACCATGGATGAAAAATTGGGCGTGGCACAACACATCGCGTCGCCCAGTGGCTTTCTCACCGGACCGGCGGGCATGGGTAGGGCTGTTGATAAAGCGGCAGCGGCGGGGCCCGATCAGACCGTGCGTAATTTTTTAAATACCTGGCCGATGTTACTGGGCGGTGATGCGACTATCCTCAATGATGCGGAAATTGTTCGTGATGATATTACCGCACACAGCGGTCTTCACACCAAAATCTGGCGCCAACAATTAGACGGCATTCCCGTTCATGGCGGACTGCTGATAACTCACACTACGCAACGCGAGGAACTCGTCGCCATTGGTAGCCACTTTGTAAAAGCTCCTGACCGCTCGCTGCAAGGAATCGCGAAACGCGCAGCCATTGTTGCTCAGCCAACCGTTTCGGCAGAAGCGGCGGTGTCGGCCATTCTTCGTCATTTCGAAGTGCCTGCTACCGATGCCGCGATGGCGCAAAATATTGGTGGAGCCATTCAGAAACAAATACTACGGAGTGCGGGAGCCAAAGGCGACATTCATGCTCATCTGACGTGGTTCCCACTGACGAAAGACGATCTGCGCTTGGCGTGGGAAATCATCATCGTCGAACGTGCGCATGGCATCATGTATGCGATGGTCGTCGATGCCCAGAGCGCCGAAATCCTCAGCAGCAGCCGCTTGACCTCAAAAGGATTATCGAATCCACAGCGAAACGCGCAGGCGGCGGCTGCTCAAGCGGCTCCTGCCCAAGCGGCTCCAGCTCAGGCTGCGCCTGCACCTATCGCCCGCGCGGTGACCACTGCCGGTACCGCAACTCCTTCCCATGCGAATTCCGCCATCAGTAATCTTGCCACGACCATCGCCTTGCGGGTCTATACCGGCGACAGCCCCACACCACTTTCGCCCGGATATAACACACCAAACAGCACTCAGCCCGCTGAAGTGGCGCGCACGCTGGTGACCTTGGCCAGCCTCGACGCCACCGCTTCGCCTGACGGCTGGATCGACAGCAACAATGAAACTCGCGGCAACAACGTCGATGCGCATCTTGATCTCAACGACGATAATGTTGCCGATACCCCACGACCGAAGGGCACCGGCACTTCGCCGGTCACGTTCGACTTTCCCATCGACTTGCGCAACGCACCGTCAACGTATCAAGACGCCGCCATAACTAATTTATTCTATTGGTGCAACTTTGCGCACGATCGTCTCTATCAACTGGGCTTCACTGAAACCGCTGGCAATTTCCAACGAAATAACTTTAGCCGAGGCGGGGCCGGTAACGATGAAGTACAAGCCGACGCGCAAGATGGCGGTGGTACTGACAACGCGAATTTCGAAACGCCACCAGATGGCCTCAGTGGACGCATGCAAATGTACATTTTTACTGGTCCGACTCCTGATCGCGACGGCGATCTTGATGTGACGGTCGTGTTACATGAATATGGCCATGGACTCAGTGGTCGCTTGGTTGGCGGTGGTATTTCCAGCAATCTCGATGCTGTCCAATCGGGTGGCATGGGCGAAGGCTGGAGCGATTTTTATGCCATCGCACTGCTGAGCGATCCGGCAGATAATCCACTTGGCACCTACGCGGCCGGCTCCTATCTCACGATGAATTATTTTAGCGCCATCCGACGATACCCATACGCGGTCGAAGCCGGACCGCTCGTTACCAACGCTTCATTGAATCCGCTAACCTTTAGCAATATTGCTTTGTACCCCGAAGTGCACGACATGGGTGAAGTGTGGTGTCAAACGCTATGGGAATGTCGCGGTGAATTGATCGCCAAATATGGTGCAGCGGCAGGCAATACGCTGATGCTCCAATTGGTAACCGATGGACTTAAGCTGACTCCAGCCAATCCCAGTTATACACAAGCGCGTGACGCCATTCTTCAAGCCGACCTCGTGGCACATAGCGGAGCCAACGCTGCCGAACTTTGGCGCGGATTTGCCAAACGCGGATTAGGTTTCGGCGCCGTCGCTGGCTCCAGCTTCACGACT
>JAYVSL010000131.1:0-12535 GCA_043775355.1 Planctomycetota bacterium | reverse complement strand
TGCACCTGGTAATCACATGAAAGGTGCCACGACTACCAGGTGAAAGCGTGACGGCGCGGGAGAAGACCATGGGCAGGAGAATAACCACCAAGGTGGAATTTCAAAACAAAGTGTGTGTCCATTGTTGTTTGTTAACATAGAAGTCGCCAGTACCATATTCGGTGGCGCACTTGCTGCTGATCCAAAAGGTATCGACAGTGAAAGTGTCTCGCTTGATGCCAGTGGAAACTTTTGGGTATCCGATGAATACGGTCCGTGGATCGTTAAGTTTGAAGCGGGCACAGGAAAAACGCTAGAGCGCGTGGGACCCTACGCGGCAAACACTGCGGGGCATAAACTGCCCGCCGTTTTTGCTAAACGGACGCCCGGTCGCGGCATGGAATCGATGACCATCACTCCGGATGGCACCAAGCTGGTTGGTTTAATGCAATCGGGTTTGATGACGGGGACGGTCGACAATGACAGCAAAGGAAAAAAAGTTGCCGCTGCGCGCATTCTCGTTTACACCATCGCCACCGGTGCTTGCGAAGAATATGTCTATATCTTGGATGACGAAACCACGGCATTTAAACGCTTGGTTGCTTGTTCGATCAGCACGCTGGACGGCACGGCTTTCACCGTCTTGGAACGCGATGGTGACTTTGGCGTCGGTGCAGGAAATTCCTTTGGTAAGAAGAAAATATTTTCCTTTACCCTCGCCGGTGCCACCAACGTCAATGACGCCGGTGTCGATGGACTCAATGGAAAATTATTCGGCGGCTTGACCGTCGAAGAAATCTCTGGCCAAGTCGGTGCGGCCGCAACCGCCCTTCCAGCAGCTGGTATTATTCCCGTCAGCAAAACCTTGGTGAAAGATCTCTCGGTGCTTTGCGATGCTTTTCCTCATGACAAATGGGAAGGCGTTGCGGCGCGTGCCAATGGTCATCTGGTGTTAGTCAATGATGATGATTTCGGCATTGGCGGCACCAACACGTTGGCGGTGAAAACGGCACCAGGATCCAGTGTTCCTGACTATAATCAGCTGATGGAAGTGGATCCCGCCAAGATGGCAACCGCGACGGGTACCGTAACGGTAAGCGTAACGGCGACCGTCGTACCCAACACCGCGCCAACGATCACCAATGTGCTCAACACGTCGACCACCGAAGACGTCGCAACCTCTGCCATTGGTTTTGTGATTGGTGATACTGAAACCGCCGCAACTGCACTGACGGTCACCGCTACGTCTTCGAACCTAACGCTGGTACCTGATGCCAACATCGTGCTCAGCGGAACGGGAACTGGCCGTTCAGCGGTTATCACTCCAGCCGCTAATCAAAGTGGCACCAGCACCATTACCGTGACCGTCAGCGACGGCGCATTGAGCGCATCAGATACGTTCGTCCTCACGGTTACTGCGGTAAATGACGCACCCGTTGCCGCCAATGGAACGGCAACGGTGGCAGCAGGCGCGACCGTTAATGGAACGGTGGTTGCCACGGATGCTGAATCAAGCGCGCTGGTCTTCAGTAAAGTCGCAAGTCCATCCAAGGGCACCGCAACCGTGAACGCCAACGGAACGTTCTCATACGTCGCGAATGTGGGAACGACGGGAACTGATACGTTCACCTTCAAGGCCAACGACGGTGCGGTCGATTCCAACGTGGCCACCGTGACGGTCACGATCACCGCTGGTGGCGGTGGATCTACCGGAACGGGCGATGATAATAACAATAAGAAATGTGGGCTTGGCGGTGGAATCGGCGTGCTGATTTTGAGTCTCTTGCTCGCGCTGAAAGGCCTGTTCGTGCGCTCACGTCGCTGAATCAACTTCATCGCTCCTTCACCGGTCGTTCATCGACCGGTGAAGGATTTTATTCACAAGGAACCCCTATGCTTACCGCCGAACAACGCCATTGGTGCCTGGAACAAGCGATTGAGATCATCAAACTCGCCCCGGCCGATTCGCTGCCGACGCATGATCGGCTCAAACGCATCTATAATCGTTTGCTATCGTTGGTTGAAGAAGCCACCACTGATGGCACGCCAATCAGTCCTGCTGCTAAAGGCGCGAAAGGCCCGAAGAAAACGACTTAAAAGCGTGCGCTCGATGCGGTCATGATCGACAACCCCAGGACTAGTCCTGGGGTTGTTTTTTTGTTTATCAATCGTGGAACTAACACGTGGACGAAAAGAGCGCCGAAAAAAGCCTAGACAACAATAGCATTCTCACGAAACCTCCGCTGCCTTCATTATTCCTTCATGAAACAACACAGCATGCCGCCCAACACCCCAGGGAACCTTCCCGAAATAACCAAGGAGAATCATCAGTGAAGCATTCAGTCAAAACTCTCGCCGCTCTCGCCCTCGTGGGCTTTGTTGCTCCCTCCGCCATGGCCGTGTCGATCAAGGACGACGTGGTCAGCATGAAGCTGAAGGGCAACGTCCAGTTCCGTGCTTCGCTGTTGAACGATGCAACCGACAACTTTGGCAATGATTACGACCCCCTGCGCCAACCTACCGCTAGCGCTACTACTGGTCAGTCAGCGGAAGCGGCACGCTTTGATATCCGCCGTGCTCGCATCGGTTTCGAAGCCAAGCTCGGCGACTGGACCGGCAATGTCACCATACGTTCCGATAAAAATGACACTGCTGTCGGTGGCGGAACTGGCACAAGCGCTGGCCGCGCTGTTCAACTCTACTACGCCAACATTTCACGCGACTTCAAAGCTGGCGAACTTACCCATCAGATCCGCATGGGTTTGGACAAGTCGTTCCACGCTGAATCGACCCAGAGTTCGTCCACGTTCCTCTTCGCGACCGACACCATTGTCGATGAAAAAGTCGAAGAACGCGGCGTCGGCATCGGCTATCGCCTGGTGTCACCATTCATCAATTTCGGCGTGGACTTCCACAACAATAGTACTGGGACCAAGGACACGGATGCCGACAACGCCAGCTTCGGTGACACCAACGGCTATTTCTACTCATTTCGCATTGAAGTCGCACCCGGCGCCGAATTCATGCCAGCGAAGCGTATGCACTCCTTCGTAGGCAAGGAAGGTACTCACCTCGTCCTCGGTGTGGATGGTCAGTGGGATACGGGTAACCTCAACGCTGCCAACACTGCCGCCGCGACGTCTTACGGCAATAAAGACACCTTTACCTGGGGTCCAGATCTTCTTGCCCACTGGAATGGTTTGACGGCCCTCGCTGAATACCGCATGCGCTCGGTCAAGCAGGACACCACCAACGTCACTACTGGCGCGACGACCGGTATCGCTGACGTGAAGTCTGTGTACTGGGATATCCAGGCCGGCTATGCGATGCCATTGGATGAATTCGTGATCGAACCAGCAATCGGTTACATGGTTAATGACGCGGATAAAGACAACAGTGGCGAACTGGCCGTTTACAATGGTGGCGTCGATAACGGGGGTTCGGGTAAAACTATTAACCTTGGCGTGAACTTCTACTGGAACGGCCATGACAATAAGACCCAGATCTCATACCAGAACTGGAAGGCAGAATCTGGCAAAGGCGACGCGAACATCGTTCGCATCCAACATCAGATCAACTTCTAAGACTTTCGCTTAAACGCGTCAGTATCAGATCACGGATGATCACCTCGTTACCCACCGCCTTCGGCGGTGGGTAACTTTTTTTATTTATGCCAACACAAGCCAGCGCAAAGAAGACATTGAACTTTGGCTCAATTCAAGAGTTCAAGCCCCCAACCAAGTCAACCTTGCCCAAGCGGTGACACGCCATTCTTTTACTAGCCACATCCATCCGCAGCGACACGCTGCTGCCTATGAGCCCCAAACAAGCAGCCGCCCGCCTTCTCCTTGCCACGTTGCAGGAAGGCGCCGCCCACCCCACCAAGCGTAGCCGCGAGGACATGAGCACTGCGCTCAATACGCGTATCAGCGATGAAAAGCGCGAGAAAATTCTCGCCTTCGTCGTGAAGATTGAGACCCCGTTCGTTGATCGTTTGGTGAAACTCACCGGCGATGCGGCCGAAGCCGAAGGTTCTGCCGAAGCGTAATACAAGCGACCAAACATTGTTGTTTCTGCTGCAATCCCTTGGCCGGTACTCTGGCCAAGGGATTGTTGTTTCTGAAGGATTTGAGCTTCGAGCTGCGAGCTACGAGCTTCGAGCTTCGAGCTGCGAGCTGCGAGCTTCGAGCTTCGAGCTGCGAGCTGCGAGCTGCGAGCTGCGAGCTGCGAGCTGCGAGCTGCGAGCACGACCCTCACTTCCCCTTTACTGTGACAGATCAATCACGACGAACGTCGTGTCGCCTACGATCAAACTCGTAGCTCGTAGCTCGTAGCTCGTAGCTCATCACGTAGCTCATCTTCACCACCACTGCACTAACTTCGCTCCGGGATAAAACCGCGAAAGAATATCGCTCGCGGCGCTGCCGGTGCGGGCCATTTGATAGGCGCTGACCTGTGAGAGACCAACGCCGTGACCGTATCCACGACCATCAATGACCAGCGTTCCGCCTTTAGCTGAGGCGGTAACGCAGCGCGTCCAATTGGTCGAACGAATCTGGCCAGGGCCGACCGCTAAACGGAAAATTGTCGCTGGAATTTCGGTGTCGGTTTCGTGGTTGCCGAGCAAATGACGTACGGTGACTTTGGCCACGCGACCGCTATCTGAGAAACGCCCGACCGTGCGTACCGAACTGACTTGGCCGAACTCCAAATGATCTTCGGGATGCGCGCTGGCCCATTTCTTCAAACCCTCCGTGACGGTGGTCATCGGCAGCTGAATCGTCCAATTCAAATGCGTGGTTGAGAAGCCCAATGCTTCCGCGCCAAGGATGCCATCCGGATCGTTGACCGACGGCATCACTGCCGTCATGTCCGTGACACCATCCGCGCCCATAAGTTTTGAGCGGAAATTCTCAGCACTTTCGGTACGTCCGCCGGAACACGCATGAAACAATGCTGGAATAGGCAGCCCAGAAGTCGCCAACAATTGACCACGCGTTTGATCGAGTGCCGCCGCCATTCGCTCGTTCACTGGTTTCAATCCGCCGTAAGCCATATCGACGGTGTAGTGCCAGTGCAATTGCCATGGTTGTTCATTATTCACTAAATAACGATCAACGGTGTAACTGCGCGCGGCGACCGCTTGCGCCTTGATCGCTTCGAGCGGCCACGATGGGCTTATTTCGGTTGGCAGCACACCGCGTAAATATTGCTCCAGGCCAACGCGCTCGATCAGCAATGCTTTACGGCTGGTGCGATCGATGCTGACCTGAGGCTGGCCACTGAAATTTAACTTTACGGGCTTACCGAATGGTGGATCAAGCAAGGCAATAAATGTTGGCGCGCCTGCCTGCGGACGCACCTCGATCGAAATGGTGTCGCCCAACAAATCTTTCCCGGTGGCACTCGTCGTCAGTCCTTTACCCGTTGAACGAACGCGCAAATCACCGGCAGGAATCATACGATTCGCTCCACCATGATGAATGACGCCACCACGCGGCAGGTTCAACACGACCTCAGGGCCGGTGGCTAACAGCACGCCGATTTGCGGCTCGCTGGTAATCTGCGGTAAATGTCGTGGTTGTTTGATTCCGGGATTGGGCAATGCCGCCGATGGCGGCATTGGCGTTGGCGCTAAACCATTATCAACCACACGAGTCGGAATGGTCGCCGGAGGATTCACCGCCGGTGCGCGCGCACCGCTGCTACCACCGTTACCACCGATCTGACAACCGACCGTCAGCACCAGGGCAAACGTCCCCAGCATTAAAATCAGCGCTTGTTGAATCCGATGCATGAAACCTCCTGATTAACCACGAACTGGAAAACGGCAGCGATAGCCATCGAACGCCATGGTCACGTTTGACGGCAGACGCGCTTCCCACTGACGATAATGAACCTCGTAACCCATATGCGTCAGCACCGTGCGACGCGGCTGCAATCGCGCAATGATCGCTTGCGCTTCCGCCCAGTTCAAATGCGTGGAGTGCTCTTCTTCGCGCAGCATGTCGAGGACCAACAGATCGAGCCCCGCTAAAAGTGCGTCCGCTTCCGGCGGCAGCACTTTCAGATCCGTCAACCACGCCATGTCACCACAACGAAAACCGCTCGTACGTCCAGCAGGGCCGTGACTCATCGCAAAGGATGTGACCGGTAAACCAGAGATATCGGTCATTTGACCATCGATCATCGGGACCGTCAATAATGCCGGACTTCCCATATGGTAAAGCCGATCACGCTGACCAAAGCAGTACGGAAACATACTCTCAACCGCATTCAGGTGATCGCGATTGCCGAACATCTGAATCGGCGTGCCGCCCATCAGCCGATTAAGATGACGCAAATCGTTGATGCCGTGCGAATGATCGGCGTGATCATGCGTCAGCAGCACCGCGTCGCAGCGCGTGATGCAATGCTGCGGATAACTACGCCCATCCCAGCTGCGATCGGGATCACGCATCTGATGCATAAGGTCAGGACCAGCGTCAATCAGCAGCACCTGTCCCAGCGGACCAAACAACAAAGCGCCAGCCCGCCGACGCAGGTCACGTGGATCTTCCGACCACAACTGCGGATAACCCCACGGCGGATTTCCATGGCTGGTGCCACAACCGGTGATTAATAGTTCCCACTCCGTCATGATGGGCGGCATTCAATCGACAGCGTGGCGAAGAGCAAACCGTCGTGTTTGAGCATAAAAAAGCAGTAGAGAAACCTTTTATCGCAAAGGCCCCGTTAGCCTTTCTGATCGATTCGCCGTAACACATTGCGCGTCAGGGCCACGCCCAATCCCATGAGCAAACCCAAGAAGCTCAACATACCGATGGTTTTTGCCGCACCCCGAGGTGTCGGACGGTCAGGCAACGAAGCTGCAGAAGCGACCTGAATGTCGGATGAAGATTGTTGCGCCCGCGTAATTTGAACTTGGCCGTAGTCCTTTGACAGTTTAGTCACCAGTTCGTTCAAAGGAACAAAGTCTCTGGTAAATTGCGCTTGCCGCTGGGTTTCTTCGCGCAAGAGATCATCTATTTCCTGTTTTTGACTGGTGGTCAATTTCGCCAGCTCCAGAGCACGTTTACTCTTCAGCTCTTCCAATTTCACTTGCTGACCGCGTTCCAATTTTTTGAGCGCAACATCCGCGCTCAGCTGCTTGTTCTGTAAAGTAGTAAGCTGATCAGCAATTTGTTTCACCTGCTCAGCACGATTGATTGGCTGAACCTGATCTAAACGTGGCGCATTGGTGTGATCCGCTCCAACACCAACGTTGAGATCAGACAAAGCACGCGAAAGCGCTTTAATTCGTGCATCCATGCCTGGGAGATCTGAACTCAAACGTAAATCTGAAATCAAACGATCGGACTCGTTTTGAAATGCTGCCAGCTGACTACCGGAATCGAGGGTGAAGGCGCTTATGGTTTCGTTCCAGCGCTTTTCGACTTCGCCACTTTTACGCTGATATCCGCTGGCAGCACTCTTGTTATCGTCTTCCAGTTTACTGAGCTTTTGTTGATTGGATTTATATTGCTCTTCAATCAACATGAAACTTGGTGACGAATTTGAGTCAACTAGCTCTTTGGTTCGTTTGAGGAAAACATCGATCCAAACCGTTAACATTTTTTGCGCTTGCTCACCGTTTTCGCCGCGTGCACGACATTCGATAATTGGCGTCTGAACGACTTCCTTATTCATGAAGATCTTTGCTTCAAGATCGCCACCTGCTCCGAGCGTAAAGGTACGATCCGCGACGATCACATTTTCTTTGACCAGTCGACTACGGGTTTCATCAACCACCGCTGGGGATTCCAATAGACGTTGATACGAAGGAAGATTGAAGCTCAGCTGTTTGATGTCACTGCTAAACGGTGGCGGAGAAACCAAAAGATTTGCCGATGATTCCCAGGCGCGCGGTTGTGTCAGCGCAATGATCGCAGCAATACCACCAACCAATACCACACCAGCTACTGACCAGCGCCACGAATTTCGTAGAAAACGCACCACATCGTCGACGCCCAATTCACTTGCTGCGGGCGCAGCCGATGCGTCCTGAGTCGCCACACCATTGCCGCCAGATCGGTCATTCCACAACAATGTCATCTGAGCATTTGATCGGAGCACGAGCGTGCGCTTATCAACGTCACTGTTTGGGTTATTCGGAGGTGTTACAGAATCGTTCATGGAATCGCTTAAAAATGGGTGAGCGCGGCAAGTTAGTGGGGGACTTCATCGTGCCAACATGAATTAACTACTTGAGGCACCCGCATTTCGCCATCCGCGATCACCTGCGCCATCCACTGGTGTTGCGAAAACTTTTCACCATCGTGCTTGCCATGCTGAATGCCGTCATTGTCGGGGCCGGTATGGCCGGTCTCAGCGCTGCCCAGGTACTGACGGATGCGGGTTGGCACGTACAGATTTTGGATAAAGGCCAAACTCCTGGCGGGCGTTTGGCGTCGCGTTGGTTCGGCGATCAAACCCGGCGCATTGATGTTGGCGCCCAGTTCTTGTCGGTGCGCGATCCTGATTTTGCGCGCGCCGTGCATTTGTGGGAAAGTCGTGGTTGGGCGCGGGCGTGGTGTACGGGCATTCCGCTTTTGACCGCCGACACGCTCCATGATGGAATCGACGGTTTTCCCCGATGGTTGGGCACTGGCGGCATGCATGCATTAGGCAAGACACTGGCTAGCGCTTTCAACGTGCGACAACCGATAACAGTGACTGGCCTGGAACATGATGGCCAACAGTGGTCGATACGTGCCGCCTCAGGCGACACCATTCGTGGCACGGCAAGCGGTCCGACCACGCAAATTTTCGCTGACGCGCTGATACTTACTCAACCGACGCCACAAATCATTTCATTCCTGAACAACGCCGAGCTGCCGTTGCCAGCGGGAATAACCGACGTTCGTTACGATCCCTGCGTGGCGGTCGTCATTGATGTGCCAACGGCGACGGCCCCCCTGCTGCACCATCCCGGCGCGGTACGCATTGAAGATCCTGCGAGCCCACTGTCATGGATCGCATCTGCGCGCGGTCGCGGTGAAATCACTCAGGGAGATCTGCTGTTGCTGCACGCGCGCGGTGATTGGAGTACCGTTCGCCAAGATCACGATCCCGCGACGCTGGCAAAAAAATTACTGACCGCAGCCGCGCCGACCCTCCAGCGCTTAGGCATCACGCAGGATCTTAGTTTTTGCTCTGCTGAGGCACGGCTGTGGCGGTACAGTCGCTGTGCCGTGTCATGCCCTGATCCGTTTTTATGCGTCACTGAAGTGCCACCGTTGCTGATCGCTGGTGATGGCTTCGGCAATTGTCCACGCGTAGAAGGCGCGTGGTTATCTGGTCGAGCAGCCGCGCAATTTATTCGCGACGCAACGTGATCATCACGGGTAAATGATCGGAATACCAGCGATTCGGCGAGCCACGATACAGCAACGGATCGTCAGCGAGAATGCGCAAACGACCATCGATTTGCAGACCACCAACCGATGGATTCAGCAATACGCCGTTGACCAATACCTGATCAAACAACAGCCAATTGCCCTGATGCATGCAGGTGCCGCGCGCATCGCTCAGGCCTTCTCGACTCATATTATAAAGCGTGCCGGCATCGGCCCTACCAACTGACGGACGACCGATGTGAGCACCAGCTGCCACGGTCATCGAGCGACTGGTTGGCTCATCGTTAAAATCTCCCATCGCCACCAAGGGCACACCTTCAGCCCCGCATTTTTCCGCCAATTGCCGCAAGGCACGGCCATAGGACATGCGCAAACGACTACCGGGCATGGGGTCTTCGGCATCGCATGCGCCGCTGCGCCGACTTTTTCCGTGCGTCAAAACCACCGTCAGCGGCTGAACTCCATCGACCATGAGATCCAGCACAATCATCGGACGCACCGCGTCACTATCGTTCGGCCATAACGGTGACAGTCGTACCAAGGACAGCTGCGGATTCACCCGAACCAGCGCCCCCACATCAATGCCACGCGGATCGCGTGATTCAATATGACGGTCGCAGCGGTAAGTGTGATGCGCTGGTCGCCAATGTATCTCATCTGCTAAGTCACGCATAACGCCGTGATTTTCCACTTCCGCGCAGCCAATCACATCCGGCGCTGGGCTTATGCGATCAACGATGTCGGCAACCTCGCGCAAGTCGCGATGATAAAGCCTGGTCGGACGAACGATGTCGTGAACGCGAGGATCATCGATATCGTCGTGAAGATTATAGAGGTTCCACCACAGCAATGAAATTGTCGTCGGCATGTTGCGCATCCTGACTGGCGATTTGGTTGCGAAACCCCCCACTTGGGAACACTGATCCACGGTCTAGATTGCGCGACCATGCGCCCGCGCCTCCTCGCCCTTGATCTTGATGGCACTCTGCTGACCGAAGATTGCCAACTGCCAATGGCCCATGCCTTGGCGGTTAAAGAAATTCGCCAGCTTGGCGTTCAGGTGGCGATCGCCACCGGCCGAGGGTTGATGACCGCACGATTGCCGTGGGAACAAATTGGTAGCCGTGGTCCATTAGTCTGTTTCAACGGTGGATGGATCGGACATCCGCACGACGGAACTATTTTGAGGCGAACGCTGAGTGAAATCGATGTCCATGCGATCATGGCCGCTCTTGATGGCCGCGATGGAGTGGTGTGTTGTTACCCCGACGAACTGACCTGGGTGATGAGTCATGAAACGCGACTGACCCGCACGTGGAGTAAGCTCTATCAGATACCCATTCATCTGCGCAGCGACATCCGCACGACGTGGCGAGGCGACAGTTTAAAAATTCTCTACGTCGACACACCCGAGCAGATCAGCGATACCTGCGCGCATCTTCAGTCATTATTCCGTGGCCGCTTCGAAGTCGTGATCAGCCAGCCTGACCGCATGGAAATTCTTCCTGCCGGAATCACCAAAGGCTGGGGCGTCATGCGTCTGGCCAGACACCTGAATATACCGCGCGAATCAGTATGGGCAGCCGGCGACGCCGATAATGACCGCGAGATGATCGCCTGGGTTGGCGTCGGTTGCGTCATGGGCCAGGCATCAGACCGTTTGAAGCGCATCGCCGATTTCGTTTTGCCCAGCGTCGATGCGCGCGGTTTATGTGCCTTGGTGCCGATGATCGAACGGGCGTTGAAGTAAGCTAAACAGCATCAATGCATGACGCCTACGCTGATGCTGTTTTGGCTTTTATTTGGCCGCGAAAATCTCACCAAAGAAACGTTCCATCGCCGCGATGCTGCGCTTTTCCGCGTCTTGATTATAGGCTGATCCACTCGCGACATTGTCACCGGCGCCTGGGTTACTGAAACTATGCACCGCCGCACCGTACAGTTCCATCTGCCACATTGCCTTGGCTTTGACCATTTCGCCCATGAATCCGGCGACATCCGCTGCGGGGACAAAAGGATCGGAACCGCCGTGCAGGACAAGGATTTTTGCGGTGATGGAACCAGGCTCGACGGGAACGGCCAATTTCAAACCACCGTGAAAGGACACCACTCCGTTGAGGGCTTCATGTGAGCGAGCAAGATTCAACACCACCGTTCCGCCAAAACAAAAACCAATCGCAGCGACATTTGCTTTATCGAGGGTCGGCTGACTGCGCAGTACGGTTAAACCAGCCTGAGCGCGACGAACCATCAACGGCAGATCTTTATAGAAAGCACCGGCTAAGGCCGAAGCTTCATCGCCTTTGCTAACCACTTTACCATCGCCGTACATATCGATGGCGAAAGCTAGATAACCACGCTGCGCCAATTCACGGGCGCGTTGCTGAGCATATGGCCCACAGCCATACCAATCATGCGCGACCAATATTCCTGGGACTTTGCCAACCACGGTCGCCGGAATGGCGAGGTAACCTTTCAAGGTCACCGCTCCGTCTTGATACGTTACCGTTTCCGTTTTGATCTCGCCTGCCGAGAGCATTGCTGTTAGGAGTGTAAAGAGTGCAAAGAGTGCAAAGAGTGCAAGGAACATAAAACGAAACATGGGGAATCTCCGTGGGTAAAAGATGATCGGTGGTAAATAGATAAGATATTTTACAAGGCAACCGTGCGCGCGGCATGATTTTGAATGTCAGCTTGATGACGTTCGGCCCAGGTGGTGAGCGCTTCGACGATCGGCAACAACGTCCGGCCAAGCGGCGTTAATTCGTATTCGACTCGCAGTGGTACTTCAGCGTGTACCGTACGAGTTACCAATCCTTCATGCTCAATATGCTTGAGGCAATCGGTCAGCGCTTTCTGCGATACGTCGCCAATCGCGCGTTCGAGTTCTCCAAAGCGCATGCGGCCTTCACGTAAATGCCAAATCGTTACCAGTGTCCACTTGCCGCCAATGACATGCTGAGCGCTATGAATAGCGCAGAAGGACTGGACTGGGCGGTCTGACATGGGCGCTCATTTCTCGGAAGGAATGCACATACCAGCGGGTAAGTGACCCACCTGGCAGGGCAATTGCATTACCCCTCGTGTGACACGGGCGTGGCTATTCTGGCGAGGAGCTGGATGAGGTAATTATGGTCCCAGCCCGCGATTTTCCTGCG
>JAYVSL010000130.1:0-8645 GCA_043775355.1 Planctomycetota bacterium | reverse complement strand
CGCAGGAAAATCGCGGGCTGGGACCATAATTACCTCATCCAGCTCCTCGCCAGAATAGCCACGCCCGTGTCACACGAGGGGTAATGCAATTGCCCTGCCGGTATGGCGAAAGGCGTATTGATCAGCCACGCCAGTTTACGCGAATGGGTCCTTGCGGCGAATCGCGGACTGCAACTTGGGCCAGTCGATCGAGTGCTGTGGTTGTTGCCGATGGCCTACCACTTTGCGGTGTCGATTTTGCTCTATGTCCATCACGGCGTGACGATCGTTTTTGGCAATGCACTGCGCGCGAGTGGAACCGCTGCGATTGCGCGCGAACAATTCGTGACCTTTGCCTACGGCAGCCCATGGCACATTCGTCGACTCGCGGAATTACCTGCGGGTCACGACTTGCCGTCGACCTTGCAGCGCGTGGTGTCGACGACCACGGCACTTGATGCGACCGCGGCGGCCGATTTTCGTCGGCGTCATGGTGTCGGTGTCTGTCAGGGTTTAGGCATTATCGAAGTTGGTTTGCCGTTCCTGAGTGCCGGTGTCGATGGGGAGCGTCCGGGTGAACTGGGCTTACCCCTGCCAGATTTCCGCGTTGATTTACTCGATGAAAATGGCGTATTGACCAACCGTGGACCTGGTGAGCTCGCCATTGCTGGCCCAGGATTATTTGATGCGTACCTGACTCCATGGCGTCCGCGCGATACGGTACTGCATCATGCCGCATTTCGTACCGGTGATCGCGCTGAACGCATGCCAGACGGCGGCATCCGCTTGCTCGGTCGCATCAAAGATGTGATTAATGTTGGCGGAGTGAAAGTATTTCCATTAGAGGTTGAAAGTGTCCTCAATGCTCATCCATGGGTCGCATTGAGTCGCGTGCGCTCAGCGCCTGAAGCGCGTCTTGGTGAACAGGTGCATGCTGAGGTGCAGCTTAAGTCAGATCACGATCCCGCAGCGGTACATGAAGCATTGTCGCTGTGGTGTGAAGAGCGACTCGCGCCGCTCAAGCGTCCAGCGGCGTACGCCGTGGTTGCGCACCTAGCGATGACCGCGAGCGGAAAAGTTATTCGCTAGAAATGGACCAACAGCGTTTCGTGTAGGTTTTCATGCGCCATGCAATTATGTAAGCAGCGCGGATCAACTGCGATAATCCGCGTTTTCACTGATATATTCATGGCTGCGATCAGTGCCGATGACCGTCGCGGATGCTGAGCCCAGGCCTAATTCAATGCTGATTTCGACGCAGCGTTCGTGCGGTGGAAATTTGATCGGAGGGACAAATGTCAGTCCATCTGCGGGCGGCGTTGAAGTGTACAGTTCGGCGCCTTTCAAATGTGCGACCAAATTTTCTTCGATTGCTGGCGACAGGCAGAATGCTCCGTCTTGATAAATCACTTGGCCGCCAAGCGTGAGCTTGGTGCGTGATAGATCAGTGCCAGGTGCAATCGCGCCGACATGTTTGCCGATGGCGCATACGAGGCGACCGACATTCGGGTCGTTACCGCAGACGGCGCACTGAAATAATGGTGAGTTCACTACCGATTTGCCAACGCTGCGGGCGAAATCGATTGATGGCGCGCCGTCAATTTTCACGCGCATGACGTGGTGAACGCCTTCGCCATTGCGTGCGATATCTTCGGCTAAGTCGCGGCAGACCTGATCCAAACCACGCTGAAATGCCGTCAAATCTGGGCAGGGCACGCGTTGTGAAGACAGCAACACGACGGTATCGGATGTGCTGGTGTCGCTGTCGATCGACATGCTGTTGAAGCTGCCTGGAATCGCCGCTGCCAATGCTGCACGCAGCGCATCGCGCGGCACATCAAGGTCGGTCAGTATATAGACGAGCATGGTGGCCAAGTTGGGCTCAATCATGCCTGCGCCTTTGGCGATGCCGACAATGCTACCAGCACCGCTGCCTGTGCCGCTGCTTGTGCCGCTGCTTGTGCCAACCACGGCGCGACGAATTTTGGGATACAAATCAGTGGTGACGATGCCTTCGGCTCCGGGGAGAATCGACGCCGATTGGCCAGCGGCCTTGGCCTGCGGAATCGCGGGGAGCATTTGTTCGACCGGTAATTTCCAGCCGATCACGCCGGTCGAACACGGCAGTACCTGATTCGCGGTCAGTCCAAGTTCACCGGCAACCGCTGCGCATAAGCGTTCACTGGTTTCGATGCCGCCCGGCGCACAAACATTGCTGATCTTGTTGTTCACAATGATCGCACCAAGCGTTGGCTCGGTCAGTCGCTTGCGGCCGATGATGACCGGTGCGCCTGGGAAAGCATTCTTGGTAAACATCGCAGCGAACGAGGTCGTCGGTTTATCAAGCGTGATCAACGTGATGGTCATCTTCGATGGTTTGTGCACCTCGAAAGGAATGAATTCAAAACGCGTCGTGCCGATGCGGAATCCCGCAGGCAAAGCGGCCTGTGAAGCAAGCCATGCGCGATGGGCGTCGAGTGAGGCAAAGGTCAGGTCGGTGCTGGGCATGGCGCGGCAGTGTCCATTCGCGCATCGGGCGGCAAGTCTCACTTCGTTCCAGCAAGGTGCCGACAGCAACAGGGAAAGTCGTTCGGATTCCCCGCGTCGGTGGTCTGATCAACCCTTATGAACGCGTGGCGTGATCGGCCATCAACTCATCAACTTAGGCGCAAGCGGGGAAAATGCATAAAAATCGCTTGGAAAATCAAGGAATCGTGGTCGTCGCTGGAAAAAGCCATCTACTTTTGCACTTGCAAGCAAAACGCTTGGGGGTTGGGGGAGGTTTTCTCGGTTAACAAAGAGATGAAGAGTCAGAGCGTAGGGCTTGGTGAAAAACTAAATGCCTGTCCAGCAATCTCGCTGCATGATTATTCAGTAATTCGGTGACAAAAGAAATGCGTGTGTCCATTATTGGATCTTTATTGGATCTCCGCGATAAGCTGTGCTCCCAGTTCGGTGTCGGCGCTCGATTGATCGCTGCGCGTACCGGCGCGTGCATGTGTCAATACATTGGATGCCTGTCCCTTTTTTGCACTGCGCGTCCGCGATTGGATCCTTTTTTGGCCTGGATCACGGAGACTTTGACGGCGGATCAGGGGAAGCACGGTTCGTCCCTCTTCACTCTTTGGCGGCCGCCTTGGGATTGGTCACCGTCTCCATGATCTCGTCCATGTTGAAATCTAGGCTTTTTTGCCGTGGTGGAAATGCCTTGAAGCTTTGGACAAATTTCGCCACCTCGCCGACTGCAGGCGATAATGTCCAAGAGCGATTTTCCTGCCATTCGTCATGACCGCGCGCCTCGGTGAAGCGTTCGAATGGATCGAGTGCCAGATTGGTAATCACCGGCGTCGTCAGATTGTTGCGGACGCCATTGAACCAGTGATCCTGGCTCGTGTAGAGAAATTTCCAATCGCCAACGCGCATGCCGTGGAATTTGGTTTCAGTGAAGTAGAAGTACGTTTTGCGGTTGCTTGGCCCAGTGCCGCTGAGCATGGGCGTTTGGTCGAACCCATCGAGATGGACCTTGTAGGTGCGGTCACCAATTTTTGTGCCAGTCAGCAGTTTCTGCGTCAGGTCGGACTGGCCCTGGTGCGCCATGAACGTGGGAATCCAGTCCTCCATCGACATGATGCCCGCGCTGATGCTGCCCGGCTTCACCAATCCCGGCCAGCGGATCATCGCCGGCACGCGGTAGCCGCCTTCATAACCACCGACACCCTTTTCACCCTTGAACGGTTGGTTGCCGCCGTCGGGCCAACTGTTCGACGCTGCACCGTTGTCGGTCGAGAAGATGACGATGGTGTTATCTTCGACCCCCAGTTGCTTCAATTCGTCGAGGAGTTCGCCGACGTAGCTGTCCATCTCGGCCATGCCATCGGCGTACAAACCATAACCGGTCTTGCCATCCCAGGTTTTGGACAGGTTGGTGCGGTAATGCATCCGGCTGAAATTGTGCCAGACGAAAAACGGCTTGTCGGCCTTTACCGCGTCGGCGATGAAGCGTTTGGATTCCACCAGCGTCTTGGCATCCATCGTACGCTGTACCTCCTGGCCGAACGGGCCGAGATCTTCGATTTTCTGTCCGCCACCAGGCGTCGCCCAGCTGTGGACCATGCCGCGCTGGGCAAATGCCTTGGCTGCGTCGCCCTTCGGAAAATCATATTGCTCAGGATATTCGCCAGCATTCAGGTGATAAAGAATGCCATAGAACTCATCGAAGCCATGCGCGGTCGGCAGATGCTCGTCCCGGTCACCGAGGTGATTCTTGCCGAACTGGCCAGTGGCATAGCCGAGCGGTTTCAGCATCTCGGCAAGTGTTGGATCCTCCTTTTGCAATCCGATTTCGGATCCCGGCAGGCCAACCGTCGCCAACCCGACACGGATCGGATACTGGCCAGTGATGAAGGCGGCGCGTCCCGCCGTGCAGGATGCAGCGGCATATTGCGTCATCAGCAACATGCCTTCGTTGGCGATGCGATCGATGTTGGGTGTCGTGCCGCCCATCATGCCGCGGTGATAGGCACTGATGTTCCACATCCCGACATCATCACCCCAGATGACGAGGATGTTTGGTTTGCCGGTGACGGAGGTTTTTGGGTCTGCAGCCTGCGCAGTGCCCCCTAGAAGCGAAAGTAGAGTGAACAGGCAGAGAATGAATCGTGCAAGTTTCGCTGTCTGTGAAGTCATCGCCTTGCTCCTTGGTGTGCAATCGGGAATGAGTGCGTGGTCTGCGTGGTCATGGGCTAGCTAGCAGAAAAGTAAAGGGGCCAGCGAACTAGCGATGGTAGTCCGAGTAAGCAGGCGATGCCGGCTCCGTTTCTGAAACGATGAGGACCACCCCGCTTGAGCGCGTCTCCGTGCGCAGGACACCATCGCCAACCAACCAGAAACTTCTCCATGATCCTAAACACGGCGATAGCCCCACCATCCGTGCCGTTGCACGATGTTAGCATGACCCGAATGTCGTGATAAGTCGCGGCCTATCCGCTTTCTATTCGCAGGACGTCCGATGTTCCGGAAAAAATGAGCAACACCAAAATGTAGACACACGAGCGCCGGGATAAACCGGCATAAAGGTAACAAACAACAATGGAGGTAACAAACAACAATGGACACACACTTTGTTTTGATATTCCACCTTGGGGGTGAGTTCTAAAGTGCAACGGCGCCCACCCGGAGTTCCCCTTTTCCGGTCATGAAGGGGATGGCGGGAGGCGTGCGCAGGAGTCAAGGATGATGAAACAAAGTGTGTGTGTCCATTGTTGTATCCTTCTTCCTCCATTGTTGTATCCTTCTTCCGCGCATCGTCACCAACCTCTGGAAAAATCGTTCCTACGCTAAACCCGGGCGGATTTTCCCCTGACATCGCAAGCGAGCCTTCGGACGGTTTAGGAATTCGGGGGCTTAGCTTTACGTCATTGGGCGCAAGCCCCGCAGGGATTACTCTGCCGGTTCAATCTCTGCCGACATCGATCCTTGAGAACGTGGTAATCGCCAGTCGGCGCCGTAGCCATGGATCTGATCGCGTTTGAGTTCTGCGCGCTCTTTGGTCGTCGTATCGACTACCACGCGATCAGCGCTGTCCACTTCGCAGGCCATGCGGAAGGCGGTTTCTTGATCGTGGCTGAATAGCTTCATCAGCATTTCGACGACGTATTGGTAGGTATGGTCGTCGTCATTGAGCAGCACGACATGCCAGCGCGGCATGGTGCGGGTGACCTGTTCGACTTCGATTTCGGGTAGGCTGGTAGACATGGCGAAGAGGGGAATCTTCCGCCGTTCATCCAATGTACAATCTCTGGTCAAGCGAGCTTCTGCTCAGGCATATTTACGGTTGAGCGATCGTATCAGCCAGCGGTAGATGGCCGCGATGCCCGGCTTCATCGTGGACCAAAACACGCCCAGCCCATGCGGTTGATGATTCCTGCTCTAACACGGTACCCGCTGCAATGGCGGCAATGGGGCGGCCAGAACTATCGTAGAGTTGGCTGTCGCGCACGGTGACCACGAGTTGACGGGCATGGTCATGTTCCCAAGCGATGCGACCAGGAAGTGCGCTGGTGAGTAGTGCGATGCCGATCAGCGTGGGCATGGCGCGTCGGCTATTGGTGAATAAGGCAAATCCGAGGGCGATTCCCCCAAGCGCGATCAGCGTCAGGCCCGTCCAGCCAAGGCCCGGAAGTGCAAGTGGGCCAAGGCGGTCGAGCCATCCGAGCGGTAGATTTATCTGACTGGCTTTCAGCGCTTGCCGTGGCTCTGCTCGTTCTGGAGCGAGGCGATGTGCGGTCATCATCCATGCGGCGCCGTCCGGCTGACGTCCCGCAGCAAACGCTGCCAAGCCGAGATCGAACCACGCGTCCCAGCGATTGCTGTCGTTTGCCTGGCGATGGAGTTCAGCGATGGCATCTTGCGGACGTCCATGTCCCCACGCGGCGTAGGGATCGTCTGCGCTCCATGCGCTGATGATGATCAACATCCACATGCATGCAGTGCGAGAAATTTGGCGAGGCCAATTTGGAAGTGTTGTTGTTGCTGAGATGCAGGTCATGGAATTTTCATCAGCGTAGCGGCGAGATTTTTCAAATCGCCGGCATCGGCGGAGCCAAACCGTGCGCGATCGATCGCTTGTTCTAACGCATCGGCCGCTTGGCGTCCGGCGTCATCTAAATCTGGTCGTAAGGCAAAGACCCAGCGAGCCATGGCGTCGAGATCCTTGGCGGCAATCGCGGCTGCCAAAGCACGACCACGGTGCGGGCCACGCCTGGGGCGTGTGCTGAGTCGTTGGCCAAGGCCGATCATCACGCCAAATACCAACGCAATGGATAACACCGGCCAAGTCCATCGTGCTGGTGCGGAAGAGTATGTTTCGCCGTGTACGGGCGGCGGCATGGTGCGCAGAGTTTCACTCGGCAGAGATGCACTCGGCGCAGGGATAATTTTTTTCGGTGTCGCTTCGCCGCTGATGACTAATTCGCGACTGCGACCAGGCAACACCGTCACCGTGATAGTCGAACTGGTGGCGCGCTGATAGCTTTTGGAAACAGGATCAAAGTAGGGGAATGCTATGGCGGGAAGCATTAATTCTCCGGCGCTGGCGGGGACCAAATCCCAACGGAAGTGTCGTTCTCCCGCTTTTCCATCATCATCGTCCTTGGGATAGGCTTGGACGCCTGGGGGAAGCGTAAGGGTTGGTCTTTTGGCTAATCCAACTTGTGGCCCTTTAAGTGTCAGCGTGAAAATCGTCCCTTCGCCAGCGGCGATACGCGGACGTTCGATGGCGGCGCTGGTTTCCAGCGGGCCAATTAAACCGGTAAAATCGGCAGGTCGACCTTCTTCTGGTAAATTGGTTACTGTCAGGACACCGGGTTTAATGGGGAGTTGGTGAGAACTTTCGGCGACTAATCGGTTGAACAGATCATGACTGCAACGGAACCATTCTTGTTGGCCGCGAGCTTCGAATGTTCCAGGTTGTGCCGCACTGACTGGCCAGCGCCAAGTCTGGATTTGCCATTTATTTCCTTCTTTGTCAGTAGTTTCGCCATTGGTCTCGCTGCGTTCTCCGAGCACCAGAAGTCCAGCTGGTGGAGTCAGTGACGGTTCTTTAATCGCTCGTGGGCGATCTTGGCGTAGCGATAAACGATAAGCTAAAGTCGATGGCTGACCGGGAACAATCGTTGCTGGTTCAAAGGTCACCGTCGCAACGGCCTCACCACTGAGGGAGGTGTCAGCGGCCTGTGGCTGAACGGCGACCGCAGCGGTGCTTACCGTCGAGCCATCAGCGAAAGTGACGATGATCGCGGGAATGGTCAGCGCGGTGGTTTGTTGAGTCCGCAATAATATAGGAATGGTTTCTTTCGTACTTTGTTTGCCATTGAAAATAGAGACTTGATAATTCGATCCACGCTGGGCTTCCCACTGTAAATCGGCGACTGGTGGCAAATCAATGTGGTCGACTCGCGTGGCAGAATTTTCGACGATGATCGTGGCCTTTTGCACGACACCGGCGATCAGTGGGTCTGGCAGTTCCAAATGCACTTCGGCAGCAGGCATCATGATTCCACCTGTGATCAACCAACTGATCACCACGCTGAACGCCCATGTGCGTAAACCTGAAAATTTGCGCATTACCACGCTTTATCTTTCTTTCGTGATTTGACGGCGCCGCCATCGAGCAACTGATACATCAGCGCATCACGATCTTCTTTCGGTAGTGACTCAAGCCAGCGTTCCGCGGCAGCGCGGTTGAGCGTCTCTGCTTGTTGCGCGGTACGTTCGGCTGCCGTTTGTTGCGCTTGATCTTTGCCGTTTGGGGACGGCTCTTGTTTCGGTTGGTCTTGCTGGTCTTTTTGTGCCTGTTGATCTTTTTGATCTTGCTTCTGCTGATCTTGCTTCTGCTGATCTTGCTGGTCTTTTTTCGCCTGCTGATCCTTCGGGTCGTCTTTTTTATCGTCTTTTTTATCGTCCTTCTTTTCTTCCGGTGGCTGTTCGTCTTTGGGTTTTTCACCGACCGCTAGGTGAATTTTCTGCTGGGTGTTCGCTTGCCAGCGATCATGCACGGCAACCGTCACGTCGGTTTCACCCGGTGCGGTTGCGACGCCACGGATGGTGCCATCAGGATCTAAGCGCAGTCCCTTAGGCATTACACCGCTGGCAAGATTCCATACATA
>JAYVSL010000129.1:0-13057 GCA_043775355.1 Planctomycetota bacterium | reverse complement strand
CGCAGGAAAATCGCGGGCTGGGACCATAATTACCTCATCCAGCTCCTCGCCAGAATAGCCACGCCCGTGTCACACGAGGGGTAATGCAATTGCCCTGGTTTAGACCTCAGGGGCGGGGGCGCTGTCGCTCCTTAAAACGCGAAGGAAAAAAGGCATAAAAGACCATGATTTCTTTGATTTACGCCTATTTGAGAGACCGCCGTTAGCGGCGAAGGAGCTTTGCTGCGTGCGGCGCTCAATCCGACCGGTCCAAGCTTTTTTGGTCGCGAGGCTTGGTCCACGGTAGGGGTGCGGTGCGCAATCTGTGATTCGAAAACCAAACGGTGCTGACCAATTTGGCGTGGCATAACAACCACATTAACCATTCATGGGCAGCGAACGCAGAATACGAAATCTCTACAATTTAGTAGAAGTTGGCGTACTCGAGGAGGTGGAACTTGGGCTCAAAAACTCAGTGAGGTTCAAGCGAAAAACCGCAACCTGGGTTGTGCGGGTGCCAATGCCCATCACATGATTTGGCGGCAGCTTCCATGCGTCATCCAGTTTTACATTTGAACCGGCACCAGGTAGCGAACAGACTTCCTTTTCGCCAACATGGGCACTCAGCCCGTTTCGCCGCACTTTGATGGTGACGGCCATGCGCTTATCCTGCGCGAGTGGCTCGGGGATGATGTGAAGCGATTCATTGTCGTTGAACGATTTGCCGCCAATAAGCTCGAAACCTATGCGTGTGTCTTGATCGCCGCCGATAACCAATGCGCATTGCCGGCCGTTAAAGTCAAATATCAGTGATAGTGAACCACTGGGATACAGCCGTTTAAATGAGCACGTCAGGTCGTACTCCGCTGGCGGTGTCCAGCCGATAGGCAGCAGATGCACGGCACCTCGCGGTGACATAAGAACGCCATCACGAAGGATCCATTCCTCTTGTTGTATTTTTTTTGCATCAAGCTTGGAAATCAAGTCAATCGCGACGGCGGCGGGTGTCGGTATGAATGGTTGTTGAGCCATTGGCAGCGGTGCTGCTGGTGGGCGATTCCATAAAACCAACGCGAATAGTCCGCTGACAACAGCAATCAATGAAACGCCGCCGAAGGCTACCATCACCAATCGCCTACTTTTTTTCGTGCGTTGTGGTCTACCCATCTCAGGGCGTTGTTGGGCTGTGCGATTACCGCGTGGGGTAAGTGTATTCGCGGCGCCGGTGACTATGCGATTACCGCGTGGGGTGGGTGTATTCACGGCTCCGGAAACAAGGCGATTACCGCGCGGTGTGAGTGTTTTTACGGCTCCCACCGGATGCGCTTTGGTCGGCGTGGGCTGAATATTTTTGGCCGCGTTGCGTGGCGTGTGGTCGCCGAGCTTGTTGCCGCTGCGAGTTTGCAACTGAACCTTGAGTGGTGCATACGCCTGCTCTGGGGTCAATGCCAATGCGAGTGGGCGCTTACCGGTTTGTATGCGTCGCACATCGGCCATCGCCTCAGTCGGATTTGCGTAACGGTCCTCGCAGCGTTTGGCCAGTAATTTCCGTATCAATGCCGCAGTGTCACCGGTGACGTTGCGATTGACCATGTCTACTGCTGGTGCGGCGGCGTTCAGATGTTGATTAATCACTTTAAGCGGAACTGGGTCGATAAAGGGTGGCGCACCAGTAAGAGCAAAAAAGAGTGTTGCACCCAAGCTGTAGAGATCAGAGCGCGTATCGTAACGATCCTGCCCAAGCGCTTGTTCAGGGGCAATGAATGCAGGCGTACCCGCAGTGCGGTCGCGTGGGCCGTTTTCGTCTTGTTGAGTAAATTGAACCAAACCGAGGTCGGCTAAATGAGGACTGCCATGGTCATCGAAGAGAATGTTCGCCGGTTTGATATCGCGATGAACCAAGCCGCGAGCAAGGGCATGATCAAGAGCCTGGAGCATCGCCAAGGCTAAACTTAAGGCGTCAGATTCTTCAAGTAAACCACGTGAGCGCACGCGCTCTAATAGCGAACCGCCGGACATCAATTCGCAAACTAACCAATAGCTGTCACGCGTGGTGCCGAAGTCTAGGGTGCGAACGATATTGGGGTGATCGAGCGCAGTGCCCGCTTGTGCTTCGCGTTGAAAGCGCGCTAAAGCATCGACATCGCCTGGGCGGCGTTGTGGGATTAATTTCAGTGCAACTGGTTTGGGTTCGTTTTTGCCACTGAGCAATACGGCACGATAGACCATGCCAGCGCCGCCACGACCGAGCAACGATTGTAAACGATACGAACCGACCATCGACTGAGCAAATTGTTCACGTTGGAAGGCGAGCGCTTGCGCGACTTGCTCGCGAGTGACGACATTCCGTTCAACTAAAATCTCACCAATGAAGCGGCTTTCACTTTTCTCGCGCTGCTCTTGTTCTTGTTGTACTAACCCAGCTTCAACCGCTTCTGCTGCTAGCCGATGGTGATCAACCAAGATCTGACCAAGAAGGAGGTGAGCAAAGTGCGGCACAGGGCAGTAATCCGTATGGTTTCGGTGGGCCATGAAAGCCCCATCAAGCGAGCGGTTGGTGGTTTACCTTCGGTTCATCATTGGCGCAACCCTGGTTTCTGGCATGCGCGCCGAATGCTTTGCTGATGTTACTGGCGCTGTTCTGATGAAGCCTAGGGTGTTCGCCATGCCCTTTGTTGCGAATTATCACACCCACACTTTTCGCTGCGATCACGCCAGTGGCGATTGTATCGATTATGCTCAGATCGCCGATCGTGCAGGTTTAAAAATTCTTGGCTTTAGCGATCATACGCCGCTGCCAGATGACCGTTGGGCCGACATGCGCATGACTATGGAGCAGCTCGATGACTATGAAGAAGCGGTAAAGCTCGCCCGTGATTCCCATCCGCGCATGCGTATTCTTATCGGTTTGGAGTGTGAATTCAGCGAGGCCTATTCGGGTTGGTATCGTGACGAAATTTTCGGTCGTCGTGGCTATGATTATTTGATCGCTGGCTGTCATTACACACCGCACGAAGGGCGTTGGGTGCCGTCATTTGGCCAGCTGATCACCCCGGCTTTGCTGAAGGCCTATGCGACATACACCATTCAAACGATGGAGTCAGGCTTGTTCGCCTTCATCACCCATCCGGATATTATTGGTTGTTCGCATGCGGACTGGAGCACGGATCTGGCCGCGTGCGCAGCGGATATTTGTGCCGCGTCCGTGTCGCTGAAAGTGCCGCTCGAATTAAACAGCTACGGTTTTCGTAAACCGTGGGTGGCGTCCGCTAACGGTAATCGCCCGGCATATCCATGGGAACCATTTTGGGCTATTGCGGCTCGTCACGGCGTGCAGGTGGTGCTGAGCAGCGACGCGCACCAACCGCAGGACGTCGTCGCCGGTTATGATTTAGTCGCCGCGATTCGCGATCGCTATGGTTTGATCGAGGCGGATTTATCGCACCTGGGATAGCGATCCCTGCGATGCGATGCCGTGCTGGTTGGTCTGGGCTACATTTGTTCTGGTGCTTTGAGTCCTAACAGTCGCAGTCCTTCGCGAAGGCTGTCTCTTGCTGCACGAACTAAAGCCAATCGGGTCGCTGTTTCAGCATCATCACTGACTATAACGCGCGCAGAGTGATCTTTATTGCCAGCGGTAAGCCAAGTGGAAACAACACTCGCAAGTTCGAGTAGTGCAGATGAGAGAATACTGGGCTCATCGGAGTCAACAGAGCGCTCAAGAGCAGAACGTAAACGTGCAATTGCGAGAAGAACATTTTTTTCATCAGGTCGAGTAAGTAAGGCATAGTTCACGAGTTCTGTCCGAGCATTTTTAACATCGCCAAGAGGCTCGCCACTAGCCAGCTGACTTTTTTCTTTTTTCTCTGTTGGCACAGGGCCCATCGAATGGCAACCCTTGAAATGGATCGAGCACAGCCTTGCATGTGCGAACTGAAGATAAGGCCCAGTTTCACCGTCGAAACGCAGCGCCTCTTCAAACTTAAACTTCACATCGCCCGTGCGGCCGTTTTTGAGGTCGTTGAAGACCACCGCGCCGACACCAACGGCCTGAGCAATTTGTTCGCGTTCATCGCCCACGATATCGGGATTTTTTTCGGCGATGACCGCGCGTGCGCGTTCGACGGCTTCTTCTAAGACTTCGCGCAGCAACATCACTTTGCCACCACGAGTGCGGCCACGCGCCCAGCCGGGCTCAAGACCTTCACCGGGTTCATCGTTCCATAACAACACGATGCCGAAACCGATGTGGCGTAGACGATCAGCGTAGGTTCGGCCCATGATTTTCGCGCAGGCAAACCATTCTTTAAAGTGCAGTGATTGACCAAGATCGACGACATAGAGCGAGCGATCAAAGGCGAATTCCGCGAAGCGATCATCGCAGGCGGCCAGATCGCGCGTGGCATATAATGTGCCGCCGTCGGCGCGTTTCAGCAGCATTGGTTTCTTAAAACCAAGCGCTGAAAGATCGACCACCGTCGCGCCTTGATCGAGCTTGGTCAGGTTCTTGTTTTCCAGTTCAGTCAGCACCGGACCCATTTTGTCTTCGTAGTACGCTTCGCCCTTCCATGAATCGAAGGTCACGCCCAGCAGGCCATAGACGCGCTCAAATTCTTTCAGGCTGGCGTCTTTAAATATTTGCCACAGTGAACGCGCTTCGACATCGCCGTCTTCCAGTTTTTTAGACCACGTACGCGCTTCGTCCTCCACCACTTTGTCAGCTTTAGCGGCGTTAGAAATGCGCACATACAGATCATTCAAAAACGTCACGCGATCCGGCGCTTGGTCGAGCTGCGCCAACGTCAGTCCTTCACGTTTCCATCCAGCAATCAATCGGCCGAATGCGGTGCCCCAATCACCAAGGAAATTGATGCGCGTGACCTTCCATCCCGCAGCGGCGTAAATGTGCGCCAAAGCATTGCCGATCATGGTTGAACGAATGTGGTGGAAGGCGAGGTGCTTGGCGATGTTCGGACTGCTAAAGTCGATGCACACGGTTTTGCCGTGACCAACCGATGAACGCAGCGCAGCGACCGGATTGCTGGCCAAGGTCGGCAGCAGCGCAGCCGCAACGCCAGCGGTGGTGAAGGTCAGATTACAAAATGGACCAGCAGCAACCGCCTGCACGCCAACGTTGCTGGCATTGAGCACATTCGCTAATTCATTCGCCATGACCGGCGGCGCCACGCTTTTGGCCTTGGCCAATTGAAAACACGGCAGCGCGATATCGGCCGCGACACCTTTTGCGGGCGGCATCAGCAAGGCGACAATGGCAGCCTCAGGCACCTGCAAATGACGGGCAAGATGGGACGCAAGCGGAGCAGTCAGGAGGTCAAGCATAGGGTCGCCTTGGGAAGGCGCGCAGCTTGGTTAAGACATTGGCCTCGCAAGGGCGGATGACGGCATTGACCTGTCGTGGCTAACGGTGCTCAGAACGTTTATTGCGCACCGCGCAGCCGGTCAGCAGGTCATGCAGGGCTCGGCGGTCGAGCGCCAAAGCAATCGGTGCCAAGGGCCACAGCAACAGAAATGCGATCCAGCGCGCTACGGCGCGACCCCAGGTTAGGAAATAACCGGTGCGGGCTTCGACCACTTCAATGTTTAAACGGCGATGCCAGAAGGGCGCTCCTCGAACGACCGTGGCACCGATGAGATGAAGAATCACGATGACGAAGGCGATTAATATTCCGAGTGCGAAAAAAGCGAACAATGACATGAACGGTTGCTGATCGTCCGCACGCATGAGACGACTGATGATGTCGCCAGCGCGAGTAAGGCCGCCCGGATGAAATAGGGAGGAGGCGACCGCCATTCCGTTTGCAACGTGATTCGGAACCGTGGTTAATTGCGGAAGTCCTTTTTCTATTACGACATTGGTTTGAGCGAGTGCCCAAACATATCCGGCCGCAATCAGCGGGAAAACCGTCATGGCGACCAACAATACCAGGGTCACACTATCAGCAAGGCCAGCAAAAAGACGTTTAAAAGCAGGGGCTGGTCCCGCAATAACGGGGGTAATAAAATCAGGTTGCAGCGCATCATTTTCAGCGCCACTGTCGTCTGGAATAAAATCTGCCGGCGCCAAACCGCTACTTTTATCTTTTTTCTGGTCGTCTGGTATCGCAGCAGATTTTAACGGTGGCGAAGTTGCAGGCGGTATAACTGGATTTCCGCGCGGGCTGGTATCGCCACGATGAATCAACGCTCCGGTATGATCATTTTTTTCCTCGTTCGGACGGAGTACGTCGGAACTCACGTCGCTGCTAGAAAACTCACCGCTACCCGATGACAGAGCGGCAGCGATCAGAGGATTGATGGCTCGCCCAGGTTTATTGGCGGGTACCCGTTCGGAAACGGGGAGATTGAGCGGATCCATTTCTTCGGTTTTATGCGGATCTGGTTTACGATCGGTGCTTGGTATCAGCTCGCTGGCGCGGGCCTTCTGAGTCGGATCAAGTGCGATGGTAAAAACGCAGGGGCCACACACGATCGTATCGCTGGAGTGCAGTTCTTTTTTACCCTCAATACGTTCGCCGTTGACGAGCACTCCATTGGTGCTGCCAAGATCTTCGATGAAGAGGGTGGAACCATCATTGAGCAAACGCGCGTGGTGGCGACTCAGACGGGGATCGTCTATGCGTAGTGCGCAATCCTGGCCACGTCCCAAAATACTTGCTCCGGCTGGGATCGGTAGCTCACCTTGTTGTCCATGCAGAAACGCGCGCATGGAATGAGTATGGGCTCAATAAAGTGATTTGTCATCCGCCACGTCGGGGCAATCGCCGTATCAGCGGCCAAATAGTGGAAGCACGGTGACTCTGCGTAGTAAAACGGTCTTGAGGGGAGTGCTGTGGCCGGAAACAAGTTCGACCGATGCGTGAGCTATTCCTTTTAACCATTTTTCCAGCAACGCGATGACGGCCTGGTTGGCTTTTCCATCCTCAGGCGCTGCGACCACACGGACTTTGAGACGATCTCCCAGCTCTCCTGCTAAGCCCGCGCGGCTAGCGCCTTGAATTACTTTCAAGCGTAGTTCGATGCCTGCGTCAACTCGTCGAGCAAAGGCGGGCAAAGAAACGGACGCGTCGTTCTCCGTCATGTTGCCAACGTCGCGCATCGACTCAGCATGTAAACATCATGGCCCCGAATTCTTCTGCTACGCTGCATTGGTCACTGCCCTACGGTGTACAAGTGGCCTACAGCGCGGTGAGGGATGGTGATCAGCGTGATCGCAATCAACGTCATGCCTGGTTGGCCAGTCATCGCATCGCGCGCTGTGTTGTACCGCGTCAAGTGCATGGCATCCACATTGTGCACGCGGATGCCGGTATCGATGCCTTGGCGCAAGCCGATGGTGTCGTGACCAATGACCTTGCGATGGCATTAGGAGTTTACGGCGCTGATTGCCCAGGGGTGGTCCTGGTTGCGCCAGACGCCTGTGGCGTGGCCCATGGTGGTTGGCGCGGAGTTGCCGGTGGAATCGTTGGTCAATTGGTAACCGCTATGCGCTCCGTGACCAGACATCCCAGCGCACAGTGGGGAGCATTTATTGGGCCAGGAATTAGCGCGGCGAATTATGAGGTCGATCAGCCGGTCCTGAGCGCGCGCGTGTGGCCATCGTCGGCACTGATGCCGGGTCGCCCTGGTCATGCGCAGCTGGATGTCGCCGGTACGATTGCGGCAGATCTTCGTGAACTTGATATTACTAACGTCCAACGCACCGAAATTTGCACAGCTGAAGATGCACGTTTGTGGAGCTATCGACGTCGCGGCGTCGGTTCCGTACAATTGTTAGTGGCTTGGCGGACACCAGACATTGAACCAACGGCTCAGGCGCGAATTTAGTTGTAGTTGTGGGTGAATCAAATCGCCAGCTGCTTCACCGCAGTGACGATCTGATCGACTTCATCTATCGTATTGTAGTGGGCAAACCCAAAAAATAATAACTTTGGTTCCTCGTACACGTAGGCGGCCCAACATGTCTTTGAGTTCTTCCGGATCCACCAGTGCGTCAGTGATAAGCGCCGCTAATGAACGTCGATGACATTCATCGACGAGGTCGGCAGGACCGCCGAGGTGATCGTGAGGACCGTCCGCAACGCGAGACTGAAGATGATGCACGAGGTGTTCGAGATGGTCCGGTCGAGTGCTCGGCGGCCACCAATCTTCAACGGGAATGGATTCGCCTTTTCCGAATATCACCAGACCGGGCGCATCTTGTTGGCGACGCAACAGGACGGCCAACACCGCGCCAAGCAGACGACCATAAAGAAACTTGTTCCCGGCTCCGGCGCCGAAATCCATGCTGCGACTACGAGAGAGAAACAAGTCGAGTCGCGCCTTGGCATCGCGGGCGATGACAATCTGATGTTAGCGAATAATCGGATAACGATCAGATTTTGGATCAACCGAAGGCGACTCGGTTGGTGCCAATAGACGATAGACGCCGCCACGATCGTAGGGGAAGCGGACAAATTGATTATCAAGATTTAACGGTGATTCAGCGCCACCCAGCAACATGTAGCCATCCGGCGCTAAGACCTTGCGGATCTTGCCAAATAACATGCGTTTGATTTCGACATCGAAATAGATCAGCACGTTACGCATAAAAACGATATCGAAGCGACCAAGATTGAACCATGAATCCAGTAAGTTGAGTTCGCGGAATTCGATGCCTGTGCGAATAGTGTCTTTGACTTCCCACTCGTTTCCGATTTTCGTAAAATAGCGATTCAACAGTGCTGGTGGCAGGCCGCGCTCAACTTCTTGCTGCGAATAGCGTCCGCTTTTGCAGCGCGCTAGAACTTTGGCCGACAGATCTGTGGCCGTTAATTTGATGTCCCATGATTGCAGCGAGGGGAAATTTTCTCGCAGGGTCATCATGATGGAATACGGTTCTTGGCCGGTGCTGGCTGCGCCACACCACAGGTGCATTTTTTTTCTCCGCTGCGTTTCTTGATCAGATCAGGGATAATTTTTTCACGAAGGGCGTCGAACGGTGCGATGTCTCGAAAGAAGTACGTTTCGTTGGTGGTCATCGCATCGATGATTTGATAGTGAAGCGGGCTCCAGTCTTGTTTACGCAGGATCACGGTTAGTTCAGCGAGCGTGCGACAGTTGTTAGATTCTGCGATGGGTTTGAGCCGTGATTCGAGAAGATAAAGCTTATCTTCGCCCAAAACGATTCCTGACTTGTCACGAATCATCTTGCACAGCCACGTCATTTCGGTGGTCATCGTCATGGGATCAAACTTTCCTTGAAACGCCGTGATAAGTCGGACGTCCGACCTTGAGACGATTAACGATTTCCCCCGCAACTTCTTTGAGTGGTAGTTGCCGGTCCGCGAGATTTGCCTTCGCCACAGCGCCTGGCATGCCCCAAACGACACTGGTGGCTTTGTCTTGCACGATGACTTGACCGCCTGCCTGATAAATCAGTCGGCTGCCAATAAGTCCGTCTTCACCCATTCCGGTCAGAATCACCGCCAAAGTATTTGCGCCGTTTACCGCAGCGGCCGATCGGAATAGGACATCAGCGGCAGGACGGCATGAGTTTTCTGGCGGGTTTTGATTGAGGCCTAAATGGTACTCTGCACCGACTTTGCTAACGGTCATGTGAAAGCCACCCGGTGCGATCCAAACTTGCCCAGGTTTGCAGATGGCTCCGGCGACGGCCTCATCAACTTTTACCGCCGAAGAATGCCCCAGCCTTTCGGCAAGCATTTTGGTGAACATCGCTGGCATATGTTGGACGATCAGCACCGGCACCGGCAAATCCCCAGGCAACCCTGGGATCACTTCAGCCAGAGCATTAGGACCGCCGGTCGACACCCCAATGACGATCAAATCAATACGATGATCCCCGACGGGTCGGGTAACCGCAGGCTTTGGTGGTTGTTGCGGCGCTGGAGTAATAGCCGCCGGAATAACGACCGCTGGACGAATTCCTGAGTCAGGATGACCTAGCAGATGTCGGCAATTGCCTTTGATGCGCGGGATTAATTCATGACGAAAATGGGCGAGCGATTCCGCCACCGAAGAGCTCACCGGTTTAGTGACAAAGTCATTCGCGCCACGTTCTAGCGCTTGAATGGTCACTCGCGCCCCGTCGGTGGTGTGGGCGGAACACATAATCACCGGTAAACGTGGCCATAATTTACGAATTTCGGACACCGTGGCGAGGCCGTCCATTTCTGGCATCTCAACATCAAGCACCACTAAGTCCGGCAGACTCAGCGCCATTTTCTGAAGCGCGAGTTTACCATTTGACGCTGTGCCGATGACCTGGATCTCGGGATCGCCGCTTAAGGCATCACTGATGCCTTTGCGAAACACCACTGCATCATCAACGACCAGGACACGTACTGGCATCAGCGCTCCCAATGAATCGGACAGACAAGGACGCAGGCAAGTTACCTCAAAAAAACGTCATCGGCAAATGGCGAGCGCCATTTGGGCGCCACGTACGCCACGGTGCAGTCCGTTTGTGTGTGGCTAATCGCCAAGGCAGTTGATCTCAGTGGGTCGAGTATGGATGGTTCCCGCTCACTGAACCACTCTGGTTCGACACCACCAATCTCTGGAGCAAACGCATGGCTAACATCACCCTCAAAGGCAATCCCATCACCACCGTCGGCAACTTGCCTGCGGTTGGCGCAAAATCACCCGATTTCAGTTTGGTGAAAACCGACCTCAGCGTTGTATCACTGAAGGATTTCGCAGGTAAAAAACTGGTGCTTAACATTTTCCCGTCTGTGGACACCCCGACCTGCGCGACCTCAACGCGTCGCTTTAACGTTGAAGCCGCCAAATTGAGTGGCGTCGAAGTGTTGTGCGTATCGAAAGACCTACCGTTTGCCTTCAAGCGTTTCTGTGGCGCGGAAGGACTCGAAAAAGTGCAAGGCGTGTCTGACTTCCGCGATGCGGATTTCGGCAAACGTTTCGGCGCCACCATCACCAGTGGCCCAATCCAAGGCTTGTTGTCGCGCGCGGTGGTGATCATCGATGCGACTGGTAAAGTGATTTACACCGAACAGGTTGGCGAGATCGCCAATGAGCCAGATTACGCCAAGGCCATCAAAGCCTTAGCGTGAACGACGAAACCCGAGAGCGCAGGTAAATGCTCTCGGGTTTTCACGAAACGATTATGGGAAGGAGGGGCTCGTGATGTCTCGCGAGCCCCTTTTTTATTCGTTGTGTCCGACGCGAAAGAGTCGTCAAAATGACGTGTGGGAATGGTTTGATGACCCGCGGTTGGTTTCGCGGTTGGTTTCGCGGTTGGCTTCATACAAGGCAATGCAAACCGCTTATCTGACGTCTGGCTGCTAGATTTACCCAAATTTACCCGATGGGATCCGCTTTTGGCGTTTCCGCTGAGGTCCGACTCGCGGTTCAGCCGTTTCAATGCCAACTAACGTGCTCACTTCCCTGCTCGTGCGCATCCTGGAGCTTGTCAGCCCACCTGACTCGACATAGGACTTCCCGCCAGATTCCCGTCCACCGCCAATCCAGGAGACTTCATGCTCGCGACCCGCGTCAGCCAAAAAGAAAGCGTCTTCTATTTCGCTGCCTATCCAGCCGCCGAATTGCTGAAAAAAGTTCGCTTCACCACTCGCTTTGAAGCCGAAGAAGGTAAGCTCACCGCTGTTGCTCCGGAAGCCAACGACGAAGTTGGCACGTTCATTGCCAAGGTCGAAGGCAGCGACAAAGCCTTTCAGCGCAACATGGCCAAAGGCAAAGTCGCGCAGATCCGCAACTTTTATGAGACCTGCGGCGTCCAGCCCATGATCCCAGGCACGGTGCTGTTGTTCACTTCAGAAAAATTACGCTTTACCCCATCGACGACCGGCAGCCCCAATGGCAGCCTGACCGCGCCCGGTGACAAGTATCTGATCATCGATGGTCAGCATCGCTTAGCGGCTTTGCACTTTCATCTCCAAAAACATCCTGAAGAAGCCAGCGAGGTTCACGTACCGTGCGTGATCTTTGATGGACGTAACGAAGATTTTGCCGCAGAAATGTTCGTTATCATTAACTCGACCCCGACGCGCATCAGCAAGAGTCATCTGATCAACTTGTACGAACGCGTATCGTTCGCCACGCCCGACAAGAAACTCGCAGCAAAAGTCGTCGATCGTTTGTACGTCGAAGGCGACAGCCCGCTGCGTTATCGCATCAATCGCCTTGGCGGTCGCTCAGGAAAAGAAAAATGGGTTCTCCAATCTGAGCTCTTCGACGAAGTCCATCGTTGGGTCAAAGGCGCTCAATCGTCAGCGCAAGATCACGTTGAATATCACTACGCGATCCTGCGCGACTTCCTCAAAGCCAGCGCCCATGTCTGGGGCGAAGCGTGGGGCAGCGATAGTCACATGATCACCAAACCAGTGACGCTCAGAGCGCTCATCCGGGTGTGCGCCGACCTCGCCAAAGTTGACGACGATAACGTCGAGGGCCGCGTACGACGTTGGGCCGAAAAACTCGGCGCATGGAAAGCGTTGCAAAGCAACTTCAGCGCCGACGGCTTCTACGAACGCTTCCCCGCCAAAGGCCAAACCGAACGCGTCCAAGTCATTCACCGTGCATTGGCGCAGGCGATTGGTTTGTCGCGCAAATAAAAGAGAACTGCCGTGGATGCGTAGACGAAAGCCTGCGTATCCACGGGTAATTAGCTGACGGTTATCTTCGCATTTGGTTTTAAACTAGGTGAGAACAAAAGGAAAAAAACGCGCTTTCTATAGATAAGTAGACCCTAATTGCCGTGGTCACCAATGCTGGCTAGATGAACTCATGCTCGCTCTGCGCTTCCCCCCTAGGATCGCCGAGTTGCACTCGGCTGGTTGCGTATTCGAGCCGAGTACAACTCGGCGCTCGCAGGAACGCGACTTAGACGAATCAACCGCGAAGAAACTGACCGTAGACGTGTTGCAGGGTAACGATTTGCCTGTTCGTCGACGAGTCGACAAACAAACGGTGTGGGCACGAGGCAATGGCGTTGCGATAACCTATCCCTCTCTCGTAATTGATCTTGCGTACGGGTGCATCGGCACGCGGGCATACGAGCGATCGGGGCGTCTTTTCA
>JAYVSL010000128.1:0-4157 GCA_043775355.1 Planctomycetota bacterium | reverse complement strand
GCGCCGCATCCGCGTTTGCTTGATCGCGTCATTCACCTCGAAACCGTGATCAACGCCGAACTCACGCGCATTGATTATCTGGAATTCCTCGACGCGCTTCACCCAACCCCGGCGGTATGCGGCCTGCCAACCACCACCGCGACGCACTACATCGCCCGACGCGAAAAACTGCATCGCGGATTATATGCCGGCGCGCTGGGTTGGATCGCACCCGATGCCGCGCGCATCATCGTCCCCCTGCGTGGCGGCATCATCCGCCAAGACCTTGGCTTGGCGCGCTTATTCGCCGGCGCCGGCATCATCGAAACCTCGGTTCCCGCCATGGAATTCAGCGAAACTGAATTGAAGTTATCAGTCATGAGACAAGTTCTCTCTCTCATGTCCGATGTCTGATGTCCGATGTCCGATGTCTTGTGGTGCGTTGGTTTTTTCTACGACATCGGACGTTCTCTTTTGCTTAGCCCGATAAACGAACGATTGAGTGACCAAACGCTGGCGTTTGCCTCCGACATCGGACATCGGACATCGGACATCGGACATCGGACATAAGAAAGAACGATGAACTACTTCCGGCGGCCGCGACCTCCGTTAGCGTGCCGCGCGTGACTACGACTGAACCTACCCGCGATTCGTCCCTTCCACCAGCCGGCCAAGCGACGCGTCATGTGCGGCGCGAGATTGTGGCGATGAACGGTTACACGCCTGGTGAGCAAGTGCGTGACTGCATCAAGCTCAATACCAACGAATGCGCCTGGGGACCATCTCCGCGCACGCAACAGATCTTGGCGAAAATAAGCGACGATCATTTGCGTCTTTATCCCGATCCGGTGTTTCGCCAATTGCGCGAGGCCGCTGCGTCGTGTTATCACGTTGCGCCGAATCAGGTATTAGCTGGAAACGGTTCGGATGATTGTCTGACCATTATTTACCGTGCGTTTTTGAACCCTGGCGAGGTCGTTGCCAGTCCGTGGCCAACTTACGGACTCTACGACACGCTCGCCACCTTGCAGGGCGTCCAGATGACCCACGTCGATTATCGCGTGGATGAAAAAACCTGGCATTTGCCGCGTCATCTGGCCAAGCAAGGCGCGAAAGTGGTACTGGTCGCGAATCCTAATAATCCGTCGGCGACGTTGACTCCGGTTGATCAGCTGCGCCAACTGGCTTATGAAACTGACGGCATTTTAGTGGTCGATGAAGCGTATATCGATTTCGCACCCGAAGGCTCAAGCCTGTTGCCGCATCTCGCCAGCCATCCCAACCTGATCGTGCTGCGAACGTTTTCGAAGAGCTACAGCCTTGCTGGTGCGCGCCTGGGTTTGCTGTTCGCTCATCCCGATATGGTCGCGCAGCTGATGAAGGTGAAGGACAGCTACAACGTCAACGCGCTGACGCAGGCGTTGGGCGTCGCGGCGTTAGAAGACCGCGATTATCACCGCACGTTGGTGCAGAATACGCTGAAAGAACGTGCGCGTCTTGAAAGTGCACTCGCAAAACTTGGGTGGAAATGGCCCCAATCGGCGGGCAATTTCCTGCTCTGTGAAGTAGGCGAACGTGCGGCTGACATCTATCGCGGACTCAAAGATCGCGGCGTGCTGGTGCGCTGGTGGGATCGCCCACTGCTATCGAGCAAACTGCGCATCACCGTCGGTCGTCCTGAGCAAACCGATCTGTTGCTGAAGCATCTTAAGGACTTGGCGTGAGCGCCGATCATCGCCAGCGCGCCCTGTGTATCCTGGGCTCGACCGGTTCGATCGGTGTCAGCACGTTGTCCGTCGCAGCGCATCTAGGCATTCCTGTACACGCCGTCAGTGCGCACAGCAAAGTCGAACAACTTGCTGCTCAGGCCCGCGCCTGCGGCGCACGGATTGCCGTTATCGGTGACGCCACGCGTTACGAACAACTCAAACAAGCGCTGTCCGGTAGTGGCATCATTGCCGCCGCTGGAGCAAGCGCGCTGAACGACATCGCCGCCGCACCAGAAACCGGAGCCGTCGTTACCGCCATCGTCGGCGCTGCTGGTTTACCCGCGACGCTCGCCGCCGTGCGCGCGGGCAAACGCATGTGCCTGGCCAACAAAGAACCGCTGGTCATGGCTGGTGATTTGATCATGGCCGAAGCTCACAAAAGTGGCGCGGCGATTCTGCCGGTCGACAGCGAACACAGCGCGATTTTCCAGTGTTTGGAAGGACATCACGGCAACGAAGTGCGCGAATTACTGCTCACTGCTTCGGGTGGCCCCTTTCGTACCGTCATGGATTTGTCTCAGGTCACACGCGAACAAGCACTCAAACATCCGACCTGGTCGATGGGCCCAAAGATCACCATCGATTCTGCGACGTTGATGAACAAAAGTTTGGAAATCATCGAAGCCCGTTGGCTGTTCGGCATCGAACCTGAGCGCATCCGCGTGGTCATTCATCCGCAGAGCGTGGTCCACAGTATGGTGTCGTACGTCGACGGTTCGGTGATGGCGCAACTTGGCCTGCCAGACATGCGCGTGCCGATCCAATACGCGCTAACGTGGCCACGCCATGTCGGCGGTGAAGTCGCGGCGCCGAACTTCGCCACCATGTCAGCACTTACTTTTGAAGAACCCGACACCGCGCGTTTTCCGTCTTTGACCATGGCCTACGCGGCAGCGCGCAGTGGAGGCATAGCACCAGCCATCATGAACGCCGCCAATGAAATGGCGGTCGCCGCGTTTCTTGCTGGGCGTTCACGTTTCATCGATATTTTCCGCACGGTTGAAGATGCTTTGGCGCGCACGCCAACCATCAACGCACCATCTCTTGACGACATTATCGCTGCCGACGCCGACGTGCGCGCGCGCTTGGCCGGCTAAGCAATGAGCAGCAAACGCATCCTGCTGCTGAGCAAAACTCCGCTGGTCGAGCGACTCGATCCCGACGTTCTGCAACGCTTGGCTGCCGGTGGCGCTGTCCACCTCGACCGTCTACAGATCGCTGCTGATACGCATCAACGAACCCTGATGCTGGCGCGAAAAATCACCAGCGCGCACCACGTCAGCGAATGCACCGTCGAACAACTGCAAGAACGCGATGGAGCGAACAAAGATCTGATCATCACTATCGGCGGCGATGGAACGGTACTGACAGCGAACTCGCTCGATGCGGATATTCCGCTGCTGACCGTCAATTCCGATCCCCAAGGTTCGATCGGCATGTACACCCGTTGTCACGCAGAAAAATTCGCCGCGTTGTTCGACGCCTGGTTATCGGGCGATGCGGTTGAAGAAATTATCCCGCGTCTGCAAGTTCGCATCGATAACGATCAACCCTGTCACGTGCTCAACGAATGCCTCTTCGCCAGCGCCAATCCCGCCGCCATGACGCGTTACGTCTTAGAAGTCGACGGCCAGCGCGAATCTCAACGCTCCAGCGGAGTCTGGGTTTCCACCGCCGCAGGCAGCACCGCCGCGATTCGCAGCGCCGGCATGGAACCCGTCGAAGCGCATCATCCAGCCCTGCTTTTTCAGGTGCGTGAGCCATTTTCTGGGCGTGGTCCGATGAAACTGTTGAGTGGTCGCCAGCTACCTCCCAGCGGATTACGCCTGATGCCCGCCATTCCTGGGGTATCGATTTTTATAGATGGTCCGCATTTTCATCGGGCGATGCCGCCGGGGAGTGTTGCGGAATTTAGTGCGTGCCCGGTGCCGTTGAGGTTGTTGGGGTTAAGGTGAGTTCGTTGCAAGAAGAAATGACAAAATTGTATGCCTTTTGCCTGAACCTGGGACCGCTGGCTGCCAGCCGGCAGAGTGGGAACACAGAGGATTTACTGGAAATAGAATCACCTGAATTGCCACGGGCCGGCTGGCAGCCGGCGGTCCCAGGACGGAGCCTTCTTTATGGCGTTGGCGAACCGCGTGCGCCGAGTCGACTTGCGCCTGGGATCATCACCATTTGCCAGATCATCATGATCAGCGCTAGGCTGAGCAGGAAGATGGACAAACCATTGATTCCGCCGTAGACAAATGACATGAACAGTCCGGCCAACAGCGGTCCGGTGGTGTTACCCAAACCAATAAACGTTTCGTGCCAGCCTGCGGCTTTGCCGACGCCTTCGGGCAGGCGCAGGCTGTAATAAATGCTGCCGACGTACGCTGAGCCATAGCCGCAACCGATCAGGCCACCGCA
>JAYVSL010000127.1:0-26161 GCA_043775355.1 Planctomycetota bacterium | reverse complement strand
GCCAGCCGGCTTGGATGCCGGAGAGCCGAGTGCAACTCGGCGATTCTGGGATGTGGGTGCACTTTGAGTGCCGGGTAGCACGTCGCACCATGTGGTAGTCCTGGAAGGACGGCTGAAAGGCCAATCATTTCAGCCGTTTCGATTACGGCTGCGTTGGCGGTTCCATGGGCAGCTTACTCAGTAAGCGACCGAGCATTTTTACCGCTAAAATCTGCAGGCGTTCGCGAACTTGGTCTTCGCCAACGCCGATGTGCAGATCGAGTTCTGGGGCGGTGGTGATAACGGTGCCAGACTCAGGGTGAAAGGACATCACGCCAAGAATGGCTTTGAGTTTATCATCGGGAACTTCGGCATGCAGACGCTGATAAACGAACAGCGGAAGCTCAGATTCAAATTGGCCTTGTCCGATATCCATCAATGCGGCGGCACAGACTAGGTTGCGTACCTTTTCTTCGACGTTGAAGACGTGACCAGGTTCCCACAGCGCGAATTTGGCGAGAAAATCTTCCCAGTCTTTCTTGCGCTCGGGGAACTCTTCGACGTGGCCGAAGTCGCGCGCAAAGGGGCAGATCCACGAATTATCGTCGGCGTATTCTTCCCATGTGATGGCGGCGAGTTGTTCCTCAGTTGGTGGGGTGGATGCCTTGTCGTCGGGTTTCGTCTCTGTCGGCTTGGCCTCGGCGGGCTTGGCATCGCTAGCGGCGGCTTCATGTACGGCAGGTTTCGGCGCAGGCTGTTCTTCTGCCAGCAACGGCAGCACGGTTAAACACCAACAGGCTACGGGCAACAGCCACCCATAACATCGGATCAGACAAGGTGGTTTCATCGAGCTGGTTCGCATGTTCACCTCAGGAGATACGGATTTCTTCATGGTCGTTGTCCGTTTCTTTACCCGAGCCTTAACGTTTTTGCCAAAATCCCCGCACCAATCCACGTGGCGAGCGCCAAGGCAATCCATCCCCAGGCGCTGCGTCCTAGACGTTGGTCGGATTCCCAGCGGAATAATTTCCAGCCGGCAAGCGTCGCCGAGCAGCCGATAAGAAATAAAATCAACGCGTGCCATTTCAATCGTTCAAAGTCAAATTCATGGGTGTAACTCCGTTCGATTAATCTGACCGCATGTATTCCGGGCAAAAATAGCGATACTTCTTGTGCCCACGAAGGCAGCATGCGCAGGGGCACGCCAACACCGCCGATCATGATCATCGGCAAGAATAAACTTTGTCCGAGCGCCTGCACCGCACCAATGCTGTTCGCGACGGCGGCGATAATCAAACCAATGCCAATGAAGGCGAAAGCGACTAACGTAAAAGCAAAGATCAGCGTCATGGTCTGTTTCGGCATGGGCAAAGAATAAACCCACATCGCCAACGCGATTTGCACCACGGCTGAGCTAGCGACGAGCACGAAACGCGATGCCATCGTGCTGCTGACGAACACGCCGCTGCCTAACGGCGTTAGGCGATAGCGTCGCCAGACGCCGCGATCACGTTCATTGACCAAAGTGATTGGCAGGCCGAAACAGGCGCCGCCCATCACGCTAATAACCAATAAGGTCGCGATGGTATTCGGCGTAAGTTGCGTTCCTTGCGATCCCCGTACCCCAAGAATGCTGGCGAAGGCAAACAGAAAAAACACCGGCACCACGTAACCAAAGATCAGCGCTTGGACATTGCGGCAGTTGAGCACCAACGTGATAAGAAAATGTCGCCAAAATCCGTGCATGCGTGCGTTCCTCAATCCCGCAGACGGCGGCCAGTAAGTTCGATGAAAACATCTTCCAGCGTTGGCTTGCGAATTTGTAGGTCGATCAGTTTTGCACCCACGGCGTCCAGGTGATGAACCAGTGCGATGATGGTGCGATTGATGGCATTGCTGCTGATGCGTGCGACGACATCAGTAACTTCGACGACGCCAGCGGATTCTAAATTCTTGAGCGCCGTCGCATCCAGCGCGCGATCGGTGGTACACACGATACGCGTCACCGAGGCGGAACGTCCCACCAATGCTGCGGGAGTATCGCACGCGATGATGCGACCGTGATCAACGATGGCCACGCGATCACAGAGTTCTTCAGCTTCTTCAATATAGTGGGTCGTCAGCAAGACGCTGCGACCGGCGGCTTTCATCGTGCGGATGGCCGCATGTAATTCACGCCGCGCTTGCGGATCCATGCCCGCCGTTGGCTCATCAAGAAACAACACTTCCGGATCATTGATCATCGCGAGAGCTAATCCCAGGCGTTGTTTCTGTCCGCCGGACAGACTCGCAAACGGCGCGTTGGCTTTGTCAGATAAATGAAAGCGCTCAATCAAAGTCGCGGGATCGACACTGCGGCGATAGAAACTGGCGAACAACACCAGGGCTTCACGCACGCGCATCTGATCGGGCAACGCATTGGCCTGTAATTGAACACCAATGCGTTCACGCATGGCGCTGGCCTCGCTGCGCGCGTCGATGCCACAGACGCGAATGGTGCCGCTATCGGCGTGACGCAAACCGATGACGCATTCCAGCGTCGACGTTTTGCCCGCGCCATTAGGCCCAAGAACGCCAACGATTTCGCCGGTAGCCACCGTAAAAGATAAGCCACGCACGGCTTCCACCGCACCATAACGCTTGACCAGATCAGTGACTTCTACCGCTGCCGACATGGGCGGAACCCTAGCGCGGTTTTCGGTGATGGCCAAGGCCGTCAAAAGTTGGCGAAATTAAGCTGCAACGAACTCAAAAATCTCTGGAAAAAGACGATTAAACATGACTGAACATGATTGAACAAGAGCACCAGATGCGCAGAGAAGAAAACGGCTCAGATTCGACGGAAGGGAATTCCCTTCCTTTTCGCTCTCATTCTTGCTCTGCGTCTCTGCGTCCTCCTGTTAAAATTGCCTTTCCAGATAGTCACTTGGAGTGCAATGGGCCTAGGCCGCATCGAGCTTAAGCTGCAAAAAGCCGACTCCACCACAGCGGAGGTTGCGAACTATACAGCACCACCACGCACGCCGCTGCCAACAGCAATAATGAGCACGCAACCAAGGCATACGACAGCAGGTGTCCAACGCGCGGAATGTCGGCGTCCTTGCCAAAACTATTGAGCCTGAGGTTGAGCCATAAACCGTGGAGATGGAGCCAAATGCCCAAACCGCAGGCGAAGGTTAATACCGCCTGCAACGTGCCCGCGGGACATAACCAACGCGCCAATAACAACGGGCCAAGCACCAGCGGTAGAACGTAGGGCGCGATCAGGATTGGCGCCGCGCGTAAAGGATCGATGGGCTCATGGCGCGTTTCGCCGCCCTGGCCCGAGGTTGCGCTGATAGAACCAACGCGCACCCACAACAATACGCACATCAGCGCGTGCGCGTTTTCATGCACCCAGGTGTGCAGCAGCAGATTGGGTTTGCGCCAGAACATCAGTATCAAACCGAGTAAAAGTCCTATTAATAACGCGTATTCATCTGGCGGCGGCCCACGCAGCACACGGCCATTCCACGTTTGCACGAGCACCAGCCAACACCACGGCACCACGAAGACCCAAACGGCAGTGCCAAGGATCAGATCAATAAGAAAGCGAAGCGTGCGCAGAATCATCGATAGATGGGCGTAGGGAGCGGGGAAGATTGGGAAAGAAGAGAAGTCCGGAACGCCTTGCAGCTTATGGCGCTTGTCCGAGCATCCCACGCCATGACGGATCACGCCGACCTTTGGCTTACGCATTTGATTGGCCAGGTCGTGGTTATTGATCTGGATGAATCCTATTTGGTCATCGGCACGCTCCGTACCGTTGATGCGCATCATCTGTCGCTGAACGACGCCGATTTACATGATCATCACGAATCCAATTGTACGAAGGATGTCTATCTGCTGGAAACGCGCCAAATTGGCGTGCGTTTTAATCGTCGGCAGGTGACCATTCCTCGTACCCGTGTGCTGGCGGTCAGTCGGCTAGAGGACATTGCTCCATGAAAGCACTCGTCGTTATTATTTTGGTGGTCGCGGCGACCTGGTGCGCAGGCAATATTATTTTGGGAGCGGTTGCCGCTCCAGGAATTTTTGCTCATGCGGTTTCGACACCAACGCTGCAACCGGATCATGTGAGCCGTGAATTGGCGGGAAAAATCTTTGGTGAAATTTTACGTCGCTGGAGCCACGCCGTCGATGTTGGTTTTCTGCCATTGCTGGGCGTGTTGATTTTATTGCTGGCGGGCGCTTTGCTGAACCTCAAGCGTGTCGGCCTTATGATAGTCTGCCTGCTTGCGCTGGGCAGCATTGCGAGCGTCCACGTGTGGTCGAGCGCAACACTCGACCAAGCATTGGCGAGCGCGCCACCGATTGACCCGAAGATTTCTTACAGCGCAGAGCAGCGCGAAACCTTCAACGGCCTGCACAAGCGTTCCACAACGGTGTTTAGCGCAGAAGCCCTCGTGCTCTTATTCTTGGTCATTGGATGCGGCGTTGCGTTGGGCCGTCAAGCCGACGCGGTCAGCACTTCCGCTGCAAACGCTCACCATTAGGCTGTCGCGGATGCAGCGGGCCCATCAACATCATTTCTTTTGCGTTACCACTTTGGCGTTGGGGGCAGCGATGTTGGGTGGCTGCATCGAACATCGAGTGACGGTGTCCCCTCCATTGCCAGCAGCCCCTGCCCCAGCAGGCGAACCTGCCGCCATCACGCAAATGATTTCTGGTAGTAAAGTGGAGCATGAGCCCAATCAGCCCACCACGGTGTCGTCGCCCTTGCCGATTGATCTGCCGGTGAGCGTCTGGCGGCGTGACAGCGATGGACTTTTAAGTCGCGGAGAAATGCGCGTCACCACGGCTCTGCCATGGTGGCAACGTTTTCCGGCCGATGCCTTCGTCGATTTTTCGCCGTACCACGCGCAGGTCTTCGCCAGCGGGACCGCGACCCTGACTCCGGTTCCTCAGGTAGATCGCGCTCAATTGTTTGATCAAGCCGCGCATGATGGCTATGCCCACACGGTTGCCGCGCCCGCGCCCACTGCCGTGCCGAAGGCGTCCAAAATACCCACTGGCGAGAGCGCCGAAAAAGTGATCACGAAGCCATGAATCCTATGCGACTATTTTTACCGTTGTTGCCGTTAATTTTGGTCATCGTTGGTGGTGGCGAATCCGTGTGGTCGGCGGACGCACCAACAGCAGAAGAGTGGAATCCGGTTGAGCAGGCGCTCAGTGAAGACACCGCTACCGCCGAAGTCAAACTTGCCGCGTTGATTGCGGCATATCCGCGCTGGGTTGACGGTCAGCGGACGATGGCCGGATGGCGCATGCGTCACGGCCAAGCGGACGAAGCGTTGGCGAGCGCTAAACAGGCGCTCACGCTGAATCCAAGTGATGCCGCCGCCGCTGCCATCGTGGTTCAGGCGCTCGGCGTACTTCACCGTCCTGGTGAAGCCTTTGCCTTGGCGGACAAATTTGTTGGTGAAAAAGACCCCAATGGTTGGGTTAATTTCCGCGCCGCAGAAGTGGCCTTGGACATGAAAGATCGTGCCAAAGCAGAACTCCATTTATCGCTTGCCAGTGGTCGGGTGAAAACGCCGCCGCCAGAGTTTTCTTTTCTGGATGCGCGTATCAGCGCCGCCGCTGGCGATCTTGATCGTGCAGAGGTTAGTTTGAATCGTGCAGTTGCCGCCAATCCACGTTTGTGGGACGGATGGTATGAACTGGGTGTCGTGCAGCTGCGCCAAGCCGAGCGAAAAACGCTGGTTTCTCGGCGCGAATATTTGCAAAGGTCCGAAGCAAGTTTCACCAAAGTCACCGCGGTTCACACGAAAGATGCCTGGTCGTGGTTTGGCTTGGGCCGAGCACAATTAATTCAGGCCCAGGACGTATTAGCCGACCATCCTGACGATGCACGTGCCCTGGCGGCAAAAGCCGTCGCCCAATTACGCAATGCGGTGGAAATCAAAGACGATCTCCGCGATGCACATATGAATTTGGGCGTCGCGTTGTTGATCGGTGATCAACATGAGCAAGCCATTACCCATCTTCTGAAAGCACGCAATTTGGGATTGGTTGATCGCACGCTCGATTTTAATGTGATGTTGGCGTATCAAAAAGCCGGACGATCAGCAGAGTTTGAGGCTGAAGCGAAAAAGGTTCAGGCGGTATCACCGGGAGAAAAACTAACCGCAGGTATCGGCTTTTTCCGTGCGGGAAACTTCGCTTTCTCTTCGCAATTATTGACCAGCGCTTTGGCTGATTTAGGCGATGACCGCGAACGGATTGCGGCTACCTATCGTTACATTGGACATGCACACGCAGGTATTGCTGCGGCGGAAAAGGCCCGCACGGGTAGCGAGCAGAAAGTTCTCAACGAGCAATTCGACCTTGCCCGCGACGCCTATAAAAAAGCCGGAAACATGAAAGACTTCTCAGCGCAACATTTTTACTTGGCACAAGAAACACAGCGCTCGCCGTCGAATGGTTACGAAGCGGGTTGGCAACAATTGGAGTGGGACGGTTATACGTCGATTGATGGCTGGAGCGCGGTCTTAGGCAATTATGGTGGCGCGATGACCGGCGGTGAAGGTGTTCTTGGTATGTGGAATCGTCACCCGCTTCATCTGGTCGGCTGGAGCTTGCTGGCGTTCCTACCGTTGTGTTTTGCTTTGGTTTCTTTCTTGCGCCCACGCCGCGAAGAGGACTTGCGAAAAAATGGCGTCGATCGTCGTCCCGTATCAGAGCCGATCGCACGAGCAAATCGCACGCCAGCGCCAGCAACGCGACCACCAGCAACGCGACCACCAGCAACACAATCACCAGGAACCCGTGCGCCTGTGCCAACCAAGTCAGCCAGCGATGATCGACGCGCAGCAACGCGTCCGGCTCCAGCACAAAATCAACAGCGCACGCCTGCTCCGGCGACTCGTCCACCGGCGACTCGTCCACCGGCAGCGATTAAACCAGCGACGCCCGTGTCTCCTAAATCGCAATTGCGCTCAGCCGATGAAACAGAGTCGAATCACGTCCAGGCGCCTGCACCACGCGCACCGCGCGCAGCTGACAACCAACAACGTCCCAAGCACGTGGAAACGGAACCAAATCTTCGACCAGCCAAGGCTCCAGAAAAGAAAAACGCTACTGGCAGTGAGTATGCCGCGCTCGAACGACGCACGCCACGTCCCGAGGACGGTAAGAAAAAGTGAAGCCCGTCAGCCGCGTCAGCTTGGTGATTCCTGCCGCTGGACGTGGAACCCGTTTTGGTGGTCCGACGCCCAAACAATTCCTGCTCCTTAAAAATCGCGCGGTGTTGTTGCGAAGTCTTGACGCTTTTGCAGGACAAATTCATGAGGCTGTTTTAGCGGTTAGTGATGAAATGCGCACCGAAGTCGAAGCGTTGTTGATAAATGCCGGCCTGCCTTTTCCCGTGCGCTTGACCGTCGGCGGCGATACGCGACAGGCCTCGGTCCATGCGGGATTGCTCGCCACCGATCCAACCTGTGAGGTGGTGCTGGTGCACGATGCTGTGCGTCCGCTGGTGCCTGCATCCTGTATTGCGGCCTGCATCGCGGCATTGCGCGATCACGTTGCTGCGGTGGTTGCCGTTCCGTGCGCCGCCACGGTGAAACGCGCACGTTCAGATGGCACGGTCGATACCACGGTTCCACGCGAAGGCCTGTGGCTAGCTCAAACCCCGCAAGGGCTGCGTCGCGCAGAAGGCTTCGTCGCATTCAATCGCGCCGCCGCTGAAGGCTGGTCATGCAGCGATGACGCGCAGGTCATGGAACGCGCAGGTCACCGCGTTGCCTTGGTCATGGGCGATGCGCGGAATTTAAAACTGACCACGCCAGATGATTGGGCGGTGGCGGAAGCGTTGTTGGGGCCAGCTGGGACAGTTCTTGGTCAGAATGACGTATGAATTCAGTTTCTCGGTCATTCGGTATATTCGGCATGGTTTCCTAAGCTCTGTCTATTTCGAGAGTTGAGGCGCATTGGGCCAAAATCCATTGGCATGGCCCATGCTAAAGAGCTCAACCAGCAGACCACCATGCGCCACCGCACCATCCTTATTGCTGATGACGACCGCCTGGTGCGGGAATCGTTGCACGACGTGCTCGCCGATCTTGGCTGGGCGATTGAGGAAGCTGGCAACGGTACCGATGCCATCGCGGTGCTGCGGCGGATGCACTGCGATCTGCTGCTCTCTGACATCGACATGCCTGACATGACGGGCTTTCAATTACTGTCATGGGTCACGGAAGCGGGCAACTTGCATGTGCGCACTCCGGTGGTGCTGATGAGTGCCCGCGCAGACCATCAGCTCGGCCTGGCCGCTCAACGAGCGGGCGCCGTCACGCTCCTTTCAAAGCCGGTCGAGATCCCGGCGATCACCTCGTTGGTGGCGCACATCTTGGATCGCTAACTTTACCGATCGCGTCATGCGGTCAGTTGCTCTTTCTTTTCTTTCATTTTTTTCTTCTCTTTCTTTCAACTCAACACCTCAAAACAACAACGTCTCAAAAGGAACATCGTCATGGGTAAAATCATCGGCATCGATCTGGGCACCACGAACTCGTGCGTCTCAGTCATGGAAGGCGGCGAAGCCGTCGTCATCGCCAACCAAGAAGGCCTGCGTACCACGCCGTCCGTCGTCGGGTTCACCGAAAGCGGTGACCGTTTGATCGGTCAGATGGCGCGCAATCAGGCCATCACCAATCCCGAAAACACCGTTTATTCGATCAAGCGTTTCATGGGCCGTCGCCATAGCGAAGTCGGCTCAGAAGAAAAACTGGTGCCCTACAAAGTCGTCGGCGGCGCTAACGAATTGGTCAAGGTCGACATTCGCGGCAAGCAATATACTCCGCCAGAAGTTTCGGCGATGGTGTTGCAGTACTTGAAGAAAGCAGCCGAAGATTACTTGGGCGAAGCAGTGACCGAAGCGGTCATCACCGTGCCTGCATACTTCAACGACAGCCAGCGTCAGGCAACCAAAGACGCGGGTAAAATCGCTGGTTTGGACGTCAAACGCATCATCAACGAGCCCACCGCAGCGGCGCTCGCCTACCACATGGATAAGGGCAAGAGCGGCAAGATCGCCATCTTCGATCTTGGCGGCGGCACCTTCGACGTGTCTATTTTGGAAGTCGGCGATGGCGTGGTCGAAGTACTTGCGACCAACGGTGACACGCACCTGGGTGGCGATGACTTTGACGATCTGATCATCCATCACTTGGCAGATAATTTTGCCAAGGAAAACGGCGGCCTGGATCTGCGTAAAGACAAGATGGCGTTGCAGCGCTTGAAAGAAGCAGCTGAAAAAGCCAAGAAAGAACTGTCGCAAGTCACCAGTGCGCAGATCTCGTTGCCGTTCGTGACCATGGTCAACGGCGCGCCAAAACATTTGAACACCACTCTGACTCGTGCATCGTTCGAGAATTTCACCAAGACCTTGATCGAGCGTTGCCGCAAGCCGTGCTTGGATTGCATCAAGGACGCCAAGCTCGCGGCCAGCGAAATCGATGACATCATTCTGGTCGGTGGCTCAACGCGCATGCCCAGTGCTCAGGCGATCGCCAAAGAAATCTTCGGCAAACAGCCGAAGCAAAACGTCAATCCAGACGAAGTGGTGGCGGTTGGCGCTGCCGTTCAAGGCGGCGTGCTGACGGGCGAAGTGAAAGACGTCTTGTTGCTCGACGTCACTCCGCTGTCGCTCGGTATCGAAACCGAAGGCGGCGTGATGACGGTGATGATTGAACGCAACACCACCATCCCGAAAGATCACACGCAAGTGTTCTCAACGGCGGCCAACAATCAGCCGGCAGTTGATATTCAGGTCTATCAGGGCGAGCGCCGCATGGCGCGCGATAATCGCCAGATCGGCAAATTCACGCTCGACGGAATTCCCCCAGCTCCACGCGGCATGCCTCAAGTCGAGGTGACCTTCAAGATCGACGCCAACGGCATTCTCGAAGTGAAAGCCAAAGACAAGGCCACCGGTAAAGAGCAGCATATCTCCATTCAATCGTCGTCCGGTCTTGGCAAAGACGAGATCCAGCGCATGGTCGATGAAGCTGCGGCAAATGCTGACTCTGACAAAGCCAAAGAAGAACTGGCGAAAGCCCGCAACCAAGCTGAGCAGGTCGTCCATCAGACCCGTGCGCAGTTGGAAGAACATAAAGACAAGTTCGAAGGCAGTGAACAAGCCGACATCACCGGCGCCGTCGAAGCCCTGGATAAACTCAAGACGGGCGACGACAAAAACGCCATCGAAGCCGCGCTCAAAGATTTGGAAGCCAAATCACAAGCGTGGGGCAAACGCATTCACGAAGCGTCTTTTGCTAAGCAGCAAGCTGCCGCTGGCGCAGCAGCGGGTGCTGCTGGCGGCGGTGGACAGCAGCAAGCAGAACCACAGGCCAAGGGCGGTGGCGATGACAACATCAAAGATGCCGACTTCACCGTTCAGAAGTAAGCACCATCACGTTTAAAATATTCCCGACTCGACACGGGTCGCCATTCCGGCGACCCACAACCTGAAAAACCCTGAGGTACCTGCATGAGTAAACCAGCCATCAAGCCCGTTGGATCCCACGTGATCATCCAGCGCTCGTCTCCTTCTGATAAGAGCACTGGCGGCATCGTCCTGCCAGAAAAAGCCAAAGATAAGCCCAAAGAAGGCAAAGTTATCGCTGTCGGCAACGGCAAGGTAATGGAAGACGGCAAGCGCCAAGCCATGCAACTGAAGAGCGGCGACCAAGTGCTGTTCACCAGCTACGCCGGCACCGAAATCAAAGTCGGCGGCGAAGACTACATCGTCATGGAAGAGAGCGAAATTCTGGCGGTCATCGCGTAAAGCGACTCGTTGGATTCAACGTTTGAAGAACACCCGGTCGGATTTCCGAGCGGGTGTTTTTTTTATGATTTAACAGATCGGTTATTAGTAAAGTTCAGCCAACCCGAGCATACAAATGCAGCAACCGCGCACGCGTCGGTATCTCGCTCAAGCCATGGATGATTAATAACAGCGTGGGAATCAACGTGACGAGCAAAATGTCGCCGTCGGCGGCAAATAAATGCAGTCGGAATTCGGTGGCGATCAGTACCAGCACGTGTCCGGTGGCGGCCAGTATCAGCAAGATATTGCCGCGTCGTTGAACGAATTGCGCCACTTGCCAAGCGCGATCTTTCAGCGTGTGCGAGTGCTGACGAAAGTCGTTGAGGAAACGGCGGCGTGCTAAGAACAGCGTGATTAAACAACCCAGGACATGCAGAGCGCAGATCACGATGGCAGTTTGAGTGACAATGGCTTCTGCGCTGCGATGGTCGCCGGTGCGAAAGTAATTGAATGCGACGGCTAAAGTTGCTCCACCCAGGCCAAGCATCAGTCGCGCAAAATGGAGTTTGCGCAGGGCGACGTCGGTACGGTAACGCTCCACAAAAGCAGCGAAGTCGGCGATGCTGGCGGCTGGTGGAATATTCGACATGGGCGGAACGGTGAAGCGGTGACGCAGCCGGGCAAGAAAGCTCCGGCCGCATCAGCGCTTGCCTTGTCACGCAGAGTCCCGACCACGGCAACCAGCTAACGCACCTCGATTCCCCGGTGGGGCTCGAAATGGGAGACTTTTATGATTCTGCTACCACTTGGTTACAGCTCTAACTTGCACGCCGCAGAAACGGTTGCCGATCTGGAAAAGTTTTTGAGCGGCTTCACTAGCGAAGCGCACCGTCGATTGGGCTGGGAACGCGTGGGGCTCGATTTGCGACTTGGTTCCGTGGCCATTCGTGAATTGGCTGACCCAGCAGCGCTCGCCCGACTTCGGCGCGCTTTAGATCACGCGGGCGCCGCCGCGCATACGCTGAACGCTTTTCCTTTACGGCCATTTCAAGCGGCGGTAGTGAAGGCCGAGGCCTATCGCCCGGACTGGACGGAAGCGGAGCGTGAGCGTGATACGATCGCGATTATTGCGATCGCCCTGGCACTGAGCGATGAAGCGTTGGTGACGGTATCGACGGTTCCAGGCAGCTATCGTCCCTTCGGCGCGGCAAAGAATGATCACTCGATTATTGCCGCTGCTCTTGGTCGCTTTGCTGGCCACGCCGCGCGCGCGAAACGCGATTATAGTCGTCGGGTGGTTTTATGTTTGGAACCAGAACCGTGGTGCACGTTAGAGACCTCACACGATGTCGCGGCATTCTGGAGTGGGCCGCTGGCGAGCGCAGGGGTCGCCGCCGCCGCCAGCGTGCTTGATGGCGACATGCGCGCAGCAACCACCGCCATTGCTGAGCATCTTGGCATTTGCTTCGATACCTGTCATTTCAGCTTGGCCTTTGAAGATCAGCGCACAGCAGTAGCGCGCTTAGTTGCGGCACAAGTGCCCATCGCGAAATGCCAATTTTCTGCCGCGCCCGAAGTACGGAATCCACACCAAGATCACGCTGGCGTTGCCGCGCTGCGCGCTTTGGTTGAGCCGCGTTTCATGCATCAAACAGCGGCAACGTCTGCCAGCGGATCGCAGAGCAAAGTCGAAGACCTCGACCAATTGGACACCTGTTTGGCGCGCTTGCCGAATGCGACCGCCGTGCGCAGTCATTTTCATATTCCGGTGTACCGCGCGCCGCAGGACAGCGGTTTATCTTCAACAGTGACTGATAGCAGTATTGGTTTGGCGGCGTGTCTTGCTGCGGGCTGCACGCACGTTTCGGTGGAAACGTATACGTGGTCGATTCTTGCTGCCCATGAACGCGATGCGCTTGATGGAACGATACGCGAACTGCAAACGCTGGACCGTCTTGTGCACCATGGGTGACATTGGCTGACGAAAGCTGATTCGGTATTTTTCATTTACTAATCGGGCATAGCCTTCCGCCCATGGTCCAACCCACACCTTTTCAACGTCTGCTTCAAGAGAGCGTGCAGCTCGCCAATCGCGATCCCAACGCCGCCTTTGCTCGCCTTGATGAACTCTACGGTAAAAGTTTAACCGACAGCGAAGTCTTACAGCTCAGCGCTTTTTCCGTGCACTTAGGCGCCACCGGCCTGGGTCGTTGGAATGAGACCGCACTTTTCCAACAAAAACTTTTGAGTCATCCGGCGTTGGTTCCAGATTCCGCCATCGCTCGTAGTCTGTGGCGCGGCTTGGCCGTGGTGCAGCGCTGCGCCGGAAAAAATGCCGAAGCCGATGAGGCCGAAAAGAACGGTGTTGCCAATGATTCGGATAGCTGCCGCCTGGCAGTGATGACCGCCCAAGCGTTGGCGGTTCGTGGACGTGCCAATGAAGCGATTGCTTATTTGCGCAAAGCGGCGTTGTTAGCGCCAGCTCTGGATCCCAAAGATGATGTGCTGCCACAAATGGCGACCATTGCGGGAAATCTTATGCGTTTGGCCGAGCCTCAGGTGAAACTCGCGCAAGAATTATTGCTTGCCGCTGCTGCCGCTAACGGCGCCGCATTGAGCCACGCCAGCGATTGGCGCATCACGCATCGGGCGTGGTTCCAACATGGCCAAACGTATTTGCTCGCTGCGAAACCAACACAGGCCCTGCGCTGTGTGCAGACCATGATGGAACTCGAAGATCGTCACGAGGCTGGCCCCGCAGAGCGCTTCGCCACGGCTAATCTGGCTTGTCGTTCACAAGTCATTCGTGGCCAACTTAAAATTGCCAACGGCGCGTTGGAGGCCTGTCAAGATTTCGCCAAGCGCATTGAGCACCCTGAGCAAGCTCAGCACATTCAAGCCTCGCTGAGAGAATTGGAAGAATTCGTCGCTAACGCACGCGAGGGATGAGCCATCACGAGGTGGGTTGTTCCACTTGGCATTCCGAGGTTTGACGGTCAGCGTGGTAAGATCAAGATTTCGCCTACACCCCTTACACCCTGAAAAGGAATTTTATGACGACTCCTGCAATCAAACCCTTAGTTAACGTGTTGGCTGATACCTACGCCTTAGCGGTAAAAACCCATGGCGCACATTGGAATGTTACGGGCAGCGGTTTCTTTCAGCTGCACGACGCCTTTGCCAGTCAGTACGCTGCATTGTTCGAAGCTGCTGACGACCTTGCCGAGCGCATTCGCGCGCTGGGCGAAGCTGCTCCCGCTGGGATTCATGCGTTGGCGAAATTAGCCAGCGTTGGAGATCTTGGTCATCAACATGACGGTTACGCTTTGGCGAAAGCCTTGCGCGATGATCATCGTGCTTTAGCAAAAACCTGCGAGAAAGCCCGTGCTGTCGCAGAAAAAGCCAGTGACGAAGTCACCGTCGACATGATGATTGGCCGCATCGAAGCGCATGATAAAACCGCGTGGATGTTGGACGCTTACTCGACCAAGTAACGAGTAGATGACGACAAAAAAACCGACCCGGTGATCCGGGTCGGTTTTTTATTTCACCGGCCTATTGGCCCGTGGTTCAGGTCGCCGTGCTGCGGCCAAAACGCTTACGGTCGTTTTCCGTCAGATACAATTTACGGATACGGATCGATTTTGGCGTGATTTCGACCAGCTCATCTTCCTTGATGTATTCCAAGGCTTCTTCAAGCGACATGCGGCGCGGTGGCGTAATACGCACGGCTTCTTCAGCACCAGCCGAACGAATGTTGGTGAGCTTCTTTTCTTTGAAGAGGTTCACGATCATGTCGGTATCTTTGGCGTTTTCGCCAACGACCTGGCCTTCATAAAGCGGTTCGCCGACATCGACGAAGAAGGTGCCGCGATCTTGCAGATTGAACAAGGCGAACGGAATCACGGTGCCGCCGGTTTGGCTGATGATGGCGCCGTTGACGCGTTTTTCGATCACGCCACGGAAAGGGCCGTATTCGAGAAACATCGTGTTGAGCGTCGCTTCGCCCTGCGTCGCCGACAACATCGCATTGCGAATGCCGAGCAAACCGCGCGAAGGAATCGAGAATTCAAGGTGCGCGTAGGTTCCGTTGATCGCCATTTCGCGCACTTCGCCGCGCCGCGACAACATCATTTGCATGACTTTGCTGCTGTGTACTTCGGGTACATCGATGACGGCCAATTCAATCGGTTCGAGCTTGTTGCCGTTCTCGTCGGTTTTGAAAATCACGCGTGGCGGACCAACTTGCAGCTCGCTGTTTTCGCGACGCATGTCTTCGATCAGCACCGACAAGTGCAGCACGCCACGACCAGAGACTTCGAAGACGTCTGGTTGTTCGGTGTCGGCGAAACGCATGGCGACGTTCTTTTGCGCTTCTTTATCGAGGCGCGCTTTCAGTTCGCGGCTTTGCAGCGGCTTGCCTTCTTGGCCGGTGAGCGGCCCAGTGTTGACGCCAAAGGTCATCTTGATGGTGGGTTCGTCGATCGGGATCGGCGGCAAAGCGTTGGGGAATTCTGCTTCACAAATGGTGTCAGAAATGTGCACCTGTTCGAGGCCGGTGACGACCACGATATCGCCAGCTTTGGCTTCTTTCACTTCTTCGCGGCCAAGGCCAGCGAAGCGGTGAAGCTGCAACACCCGCGATTTGTGCGGCACGCCGTCTGGACCGCTGACGACGACGACCTGCATGTTGGCTTTGATGGTACCGGCGAAAATGCGGCCAATGCCCATGCGACCAACGAAATCGTTATGGTCGATGTTGGCAACTTGAAGTTGGAGCGGAGCGTTCGCCTTAATAGGTGGACCAGGAATGTGCTCGACGATGGCGTCGAACAGCGGACGCAGATCGCCGTCTTTGCTCTTCAACCGAGCATTGCCTGCTTCCAGCGTGTTTTCCATGAAACCCATGCGGCCGGAACCGTACATCACTGGGAAATCGAGTTGCCAGTCCTCAGCGCCGAGTTCGACCATCAAGTCGAAAATACGATCGGCGATGACTTCAGGTGAGCAGTTCGGCTTGTCGATCTTGTTCACCACCAGAATCATCTTGAGGCCGGTTTGAATAGCTTTGCGCAGCACAAAACGAGTTTGTGGCAAACAGCCTTCGAAGGCGTCGACCAGCACCAGGGCGCCGTCAGCCATCTTCAGTACGCGCTCGACTTCTCCGCCGAAGTCAGCGTGCCCAGGCGTATCAACGATGTTGACGCGGATGTCACCAGCCGTCGGACTGAGATAGTGGACCGCGCAGTTCTTCGCCAAAATGGTGATGCCGCGCTCTTTTTCCTGATCCTTTGAATCCATCACGCAATCGACGATGGTCGACTTGGCGTGGTATGCGCCGCCTTGTTTCAACAAGGCGTCAACCAGCGTGGTTTTGCCATGGTCGACGTGCGCGATGATGGCGATGTTGCGGATGTCTGAACGGCGTTCGACGGAGGGAAGCGACATAGGATGACCGATGCGTGTGAGGAAAGAGGGGCGAGCGTGTAGTGCTTTGAGGCTCAGCACCAGAGAGGGGCCGCGCGCAAATGAGCGCGAGTGTGTAGCGTGGTCGCCAGTGAAGGAAAGGCCATGTTAGCGATAGCTGCATTTGAAGTGGGTTGAAGTGGGCTGACGAAGAGCACGCGACGGCGCGAGCAAAGCCGTTCAGGCCGTCACATATCGTGAGTGATCGGAGGCATATTACCCTGAGTCGTCAAGAAAACGCTGATTTTACCGTCGTGTTTCGTGACATCCACAGCGTTGGACTAGAGGCGTTAGTTTCGTTCGCGCAAATGGGCCTCTTCAAGGAATAAGGATGGCGAGCTGTCGCTCTCCAAACGCGGTTCAGATAAACCCGGCAAAATGATGATCAACGAGTGACCATGTTGGCTGTCGTTCGGCGCGACGAGCTCGTGCAAGGCACAGCTCAGTGAATCTGTCAGTCGGTGTCAGATCGTTCGTCTTCGGTGGTTAGCAACCTTGACCCCCGCTCTGAGTTGCGATGGTAGCCCGACGGTTTCCTCCTGTTTGCTCGGAATGCCCATGCCCTCATTTCATACCACTCGTCCGGTCACTGCCCTTTTGTTGCTTGCCTTGGGGTTGCCATTTTTGGCAACCGCCGAAGAGAAAGGCTCTTCGCAGCCATTGGCCACACCGCCGGTGCCGAGCGTACCGGCTGAAACGGCGGCAAGCGATCTTCTTAAAGAATTGCCACCGGTGCCGAGCTTGGTTGAGCGCGACGGCAAAGCTTTATGGACCGGTGAAGATACTTCACTGAGCTATCGCGTCATGGCGACCGATAAAGATGGCAACGCGCTGATCGCGACAGAGATCGGTCAACTGACCGTGGCGCGCAAATTGTTAGTCGACAATCGTATCGATGCCCTTGCGGCGTTGCCCGCGTTGATCGCACACGCCAAGGGCGCCCAGGTAAAAGCGGAAGGCCTGCTTTTGCGAGAGGGCATTTTGACGGGCATCCATCTTTATTCCGAGCAAACGTTAGTCATTTCTGATGGTGTGTTAACACGCACGAAAATCACCGCACCAGATCGCGACACTGAGCGCACAAGCGTGAGCACAGCGGTCGCGACCATTGTTGCCGGACTTGCGACATCGACTTTTGACGAGCCGGGCAAACGTAGCTTAGAAGATGTTCTTCAGCGTTTATCGAAAGCTGACGGACATGAAGAGGTCGACGAAGTGGCGCCAAGCTTTGCCCGTCGTCTTGTGCGTGGCGGCTGGTTGCGCAAATTGTTGCCAAATCAAGCGGTGGCCGTGACGACTCTTGAACACGCGATTACGGCAGCCGAAAAATATCAGCCAGTGACGCTCTATGAAGGCACGGGCCTGCGTTTAGCGGCGGTGAGCGATTCGTTCGAACGGAATAACCGTTGGATTTTGTCGACTCCAACGCGAGTCGCATATGTGCAACCACACGAACAGCCATTGTATTATTGGGCCTTGAGCGACACCCCACCAACCTTGGCAGTTGATTTGTCCCCAGGGTCAGACCCCACCGCGGTGAACGATCAGGTACTTGGCGTGCGACTTTTCCAGGGCAGCACGTTGTTGGCGAGCTGGAATAAAAAAGACGGATTTACTTCGAACGCGAAAAACTGGCGCCAGACGTACCCACTTAAGCCACACAAAGGCGTTGACCCCAATGCGGTCGCCGACTTTATGCCGCCACACATTTTGCTGACGGCACTCAATGGCGACTTGGTACGACTGTATACGGCTAAAGGTGTGCTCAACGCGCCCGCAGATGGTTCGCCTCAAGACGCGGAACGTTTTTTTGCTGAGGCGGCCAAAGCACTGCCAGACCCGGCGCATCTCGATTTAATTGGCGAATATATTTTTTCCTACGTCTACGACAGCCCCGACAGCCGCTTCCCATTTTTAGTCGGCAACCGCCAAGTAAAAAGTGACATTCATCAAACGGCAGAGCAAACCATGAGCACCGCTACTGGCGGAATGATTCGTGGCGATTGCGACGATCTTTCTGAATTGTATGAGACTATTGCTGATCGTCAGGGCCGTGGAGCACATGTGATTGCGTTACCAGGACACGCGGCGATGGCATTCGCGGAAAAGAAAGAAGATGGCAACTGGCGTGCCTATGTATTGCAGACCGGACCACCGCTGGAGTTTAGCGATGCGCTTCTGCCAAAAGCGCTTGAAAAACTGTATAAAAAGTTCGATGAGAATGACGCTTTCGACCCGAACGGCCTTGGTTTGTTGCTGCGGTTTTCAGGAGAGAACACCCGCGGGTCATGGCGCCTGAGCTGGCGCATTTTTAGCGAGCCCGATTACTCCAAAACGATGATCGACGTGCAACGTGACTGGCAGTACCAGACCTATCAACGTGCGATTGCGAAGATGAAAAAAATGATTGCCGATGGCGACGAAGACAACGCAAACTACCGGGAACTGTCGGGCCTCTATGGTTTTACGGGGCAATATGATTTAGCGGTACAATATCACCAACAGGCAATCGATAAAACGGTAGACCCAGAAAATCGCCTCAGCCTTTCCATCGAGTTGGTGCAACATCAATTCGATTCCAAGCATGACGATCAAGCGCGAGCGACCGCGCTTAACATCCTGGATCAACAATTGCCCAAATTGAAAAAAGACGCGAAGTTAAGGAAGAAAATCGAAGCGACGCAGGCGCAAATTGGCATTGAACTCGCCGCCGCTCTTTTGCATGGCAAGTCTTTTGATTTGGCATTACGGGCGATCAAGGACACCCAACTCGATGACATGGCGGGGAAAATCGCCAAGGTCGGCGAGTGGCTTAATAGTTCAAGTTTCGACGAAAAGACGTGGGAAAATTCCCCGCAGTTGATGAGCCTGCGCCGACAGCTCTTGATGTATACCTCCATCTCTATGGAGATTCTCGATGGTATCTCACAAGACGAACTGATCACCAATCCCGATCTTCAATTGGTCGCACGTACGGTGCAAGATTGGTTGACCAACATCGCGTTCCGCGACCTTGACGAACCGGAAGACGCGATGGCTCGCTACAGTATTGCTGGGCGTTATTACGCCGCCATGTTGGGTAAAGAAAATCTGATGAAACTGCTCGAAAGCGTTGAACTGCCGAAGGACAGGGAACGTGATCACAGCAAGCGCAACGGTGGCTTGGCGCAGCTAAAACTTGATTTGCCGTGGATCAAATTGTCAGTGCCATTTTGGAGTATGCAGGTGATGGAATTGTTTGCCAAGGATCGCACGACGTTCGACAAAAATCAGGTCGAAAAAAAGGTCGCCAAGTTGGCCAAACAGGCCAAAGACTCCTACGACGCCAGCAAGGCACTGGGACTCGAACACCAAATGTTTGAACGCGACCTGCACTTGGTCCAAGTTCTTTCCGCGTTGATCAGCCAGGATGCAAAACTGCTTCGCGAACGCTTAAAGTGGGTGAAAGAAAAGGATGACAAACGTTTGCGTGACGACACCGCTCAATGGCTTGGCGATGCGGCGCGTTTCACGTCACCAGAGTGGTATCGGCAAGTCATCCAGATCTGGAAAGACGAGCTGAACTATAAGCCCAAATATTATTGGATCGCCTGGCGTGCCGCGTTGAACGATGCACCTCAGCACGCGCTGATAGTGGCCGAATGCGCAAAGAACGAATTCAAGGACGACCCTTCGTTCACCGAAGAATACGTGTACATGAAAGAGTTGCTTGATCCGTCGGCGAAACCACTGCCCGCAGTGAAAAAGCCGGAGCCAGCGGGCAAATAAGGGAAAGCGTTTACGAAACGGGCTACAGACTACGGACCACAGGTTTGGTGCGACGTCGCAGCACGATTCTGTGGTCAGTAGCCGGTGGCCCAGCGCATAGTTGCCCTGACCGAGCACTCGGCCTTTTGCCTTACATGTCGCCGACAAATTCTGCATAATATGCTTCTACCGTTCCCGCGTCGGCGCTGCCCATACACTTCACGACTTTGTAAAACGGAAAATATTCAACTTTTGTGGTCGGCACGTAGACCGAAAAATTGGTAAAATTATCTTTGGCGCGGAAGGCGGTGATGGAGTCGCCACGTTTTAACATGATACAGGCGAGCACGGATCCCATGGCATTAGCATGCCATTTGAAGGGGCTTGAATCTGCTGGCCAATTCCGCGCTCGAACCCGGGCAATGATGTGGTCTAGCGCTTGTACGCCGGCATCTTCGTCATCAAAAGAAACTTCGACACCATGCTGCGATTGCAGATCGGTGCTCGCCTGGGAAGCGTATTCGACCAATTTTTCGATGGCGGCAACGTAGGCTTCATCAATAAGCAACGGCCCGAGCTTTGGGGTCGGACAGGGACTGCCGCGTAAACACTCAGCCATGATCGACTCCTTCGCCAGCTCAGGCGGATTGGCGGGTAAGGACAGCGATAACGGCCGGTGGAATTAAGGTGGTGAGCGGCAATCCCGCAGCGGCAACTTGCTTAACGAGGCGTGAGCTGAGGTGTTGCTGTGCGGCATCCGCAATTAAAAATAAGGTATCAAGTCCATGAGCGCGATTGATCTGCGCCATCGCAAATTCAGCATCAAGGTCGGCGGCATTGCGTAGTCCGCGCAACAGTACGGTACAGCCGTGAGCGTGAGCAAAAGTCACCGTTGCCCCGCGATACGCCAACACCGTAACATTACCAAATTTCGCACACAAAGTGGTTAACAAGGCAAGTCGCTGTTCAGCGCTGAGCAGCGGCTGTTTGTCGGGGTTGAGCGCTATGGCGACAATCAAGTGATCAACGTGTGCCGCTGCACGCTGGATCAGATCCAGATGACCAAAATGAGGAGGATCAAATGAGCCAGGATAAAGACCCTTCATGGAAGCTCTGGCCTTTTTGATGCAGAAGCGTGCGCGCGAAAAAATCCATATGACGGAATCACGGGCCAGGATTTCGACGGTGGTCGTCGACCGTCTTTTAGCGGTATGATCACCGAATATCTTCGTCGATACGAGCAATCAAATCAGCCGCCAAAATTTCTTCTCCACCGTTGTTTTGGTGGACGACACGCACTGATACTAATACTCCGTCGGCGTTCGTGCGCTTGGAGAGAACATAGCACACCAAACTTCCGCCTGATTTAAATACAATGCGATCGAGCATGCCAAGATCAGAAGGCTGCTCATGAACCGGTTTTGCCACGGACTTGTCACCCTCGGCGGGCTTTCCGCCTTCGGCCACAGGAGCGTCACCAGGTTTGCCGTCTTTTGCTTCGGCCTTTTTCTTTTCTGCCTCTTCGAGGGCTTTTAACTTGGCCGTATTTTCAGCGATTTTTTTCAGCGCGTCTTTTTCTTTTTTGCGTTGTCCAAGCCAATTATTCCACTCACTGGCATCGTCGCTGGCGGGATAGCCGGGATAACCGTTCCCGCGATTCATCAGCGTTGGTTGTAAACCGGTGCGTGCCCGCAAAGCCATAACCGCTTCGTCGTGTACCTGACGATCGCTGACGCCTCTGATCAAAAGCTCAAAGGCGAGGTCGTCTTGATCTTTGCCCAAACTTTGGGCGGTACGCAGCGCCTCTTTTTTGTCGGTCGATTCGCCCTTGGTGAAGGCTTGGTCAAACTTGACCTTCACCTCGCTGTCATCAGCAGCGTGTAGCGTGGGCAAACCCAGTGTCGGACCACACCACGCCAAGGTCAGAGTCATCAACAGGGCATGTGCTCGCATAGGTCGTTTCACTTGTAGTGAGGAGTTCATCAGTTCAGACAGCGGTGGCCAGCATGTCTTGCGCTACTTTACTGGCAACGTCCGTGCCCGCGATCAAACGGGCCAATTCTAACCCCAGGGCTAATGCGGTGCCCGCACTTTGCGAGGTGATCAGATTGCCATCCACGACGACTCGTTGGTCGAGCCACGCAGCGCAATGAGGTTCGACTTGTGAACGCACTCCTGGGAATGAGGTCAGTCGTCTTCCGCGACACAGTCCACGTGGCACCAGGGCAATAGGAGCCGCGCAAATCACCGCTAACAACCGACCTGCCGCCAATTGTGCGGCGGCTAAATCCTGAATTCGTGGATCATCACGATGAATTGCCGCAGCGCCGCCACCGCCAGGAAGATAAATAAGATCAAAGGTTTGATGCTGCACTAGCGAAAGCAAAGTATGTGCACCGAGAGGAATGCCGCGACTACCGCTGACGAAGGGTGCCTCGGTGGTGCTGGCAATGACGACCTGTTGACCAGCGCGCACGAGAACATCGGGCACGGTGACGGTTTCGATTTCTTCCGCGCCGGGAGCAAGCACCACCAATATCGTTGCCATATCACGCTCCTAAAGAAGGTATCGCTTGCTGCGTTGCATCCTGAATTTCGTGGGCGACCATCGGTCATGCGAATACGGGTGCAAGGTTACGTGTTGATGGCGCTGTTATTTTTGGCCTTACCCGCACGTGCTGGTGAGCCGATTCATGACGCAGCAATCTTGGATCAGGTGGTTGCTGCTCAACAACACCATACCACGGTGCAAGGAAAACTGCGTTGGTTGACCCGAAAAATTACGGATCCGACCGCTCCTGTGGGTGAGCAGCAGGTGCGGTTTTTCTTAGCGTTTCCCCAGCGTTATCACGTGATCGTGACCAAAGCCGATGACCAAGAATGGAAACAGCATTTTGTTAGCGACGGTAAGACCCGTTGGGAAATCACGGAATATGATAAGGACGAAAAGCCAGACAAAAAAGCCACGCTCATTGGTGAGGGTGATGAACTTGAGCGTCAGTTGATGGCATGTTTCCGTTTCGACCTTGCCAGCTTGCAAGATGATTTTTCTATCCTTGCCGTTGCCTCTGCGGAACAGGGAGCCGAAATTCGTCTCACGCCCATCGCGCTGAAAATTAAAGAACAAGTCACAGCACTGGTAATGTTCTTTGATGCGAAGCGTGCGTTGACGGCGATTCGCGTCGAAGATCCGCAGGACAATCGAATTGATTTTGTCGTGCAGGAAGCAACTTACGACCAAACACTTGATGAAGCGTTGTTTCACGTCGAATCAGATAAGGCGAAGCCATAAGCGCACGTCGCACTTTTGGGCAATAGCGTTGAGCGGGCAATAGCGTTGAAACTGTTGATCTACTACCGTAACGCGCCAATTCGTCGTACCAGTCAGCTCTTGGGGATGGGAATTACGGAAAACCCCACATGATCCGCCGCCCGAGGTAATTTATGGCCCGCGCTCGATCTTCTGCCTCTCGTCAAACTGGTCACAGCCGCACGGCGAAACAATTGCCGACGGCAACGCTTGGCAAACGTCGCGACACGCCGTTTACCTATGCGCCTAGACTATTGGAAGCGGTACCGTTGTCGCTGGCCCGTGAATTTGTCGGTGATCGTTTATGGGTAAGCAATAATTGTTTGCGTTTCACCAGTCTTTGCCCGGTCACTGGTCAACCCGATTGGGCCGACATCTATGTGAATTATATTCCGTCGGCGCAGTTGGTGGAAAGTAAATCGTTTAAAGAATATCTTGGCAGCTTCCGTATGCATGGTGATTTTCACGAAGACGTGTGTCGCATTATTTGCGATGACTTGGTGCGTTTATTGGCGCCGCGATACTTGGAAGTCATCGGCCAATTTGATAGCCGTGGCTCAATTGCTATTTGGCCGTACGTGCAATACGCCATGTCTGGCGACGAAGCGATGCAGAAACTGATGCTTGATCGCATGACGAATTACGCACCTGGGAAATACGCGCCTCAGTATCAGCGAACGATCTGAGGCTTACTTTCCTCCGACCTTCAGCATATAAACGCCAGCAGCCTTTAGGTCTTCGTCAGGAAACGGAATCGCGATCATTTGCGGATAATCTGGGCGTTTCTTGCCTGGTGCCTTAGCCCACGCAGCGATGCCATCGGGATTTCCTTTATAGACGGCAGCAATTTCTTGGATCGGCGGACCGATCAGACGTTTATCAAGTGCGTGGCACGTGTAGCAGATGGATTTGAAAACTTTTTCACCTTTGACAAATACGGGATCGACATCGGCTCCTGGTGGAGTGCTGATCGTTGGCGTTTCAGCAAGCAAGGGCGTTACGGTTGGAACGACGGCCACGGCGCTCGGCATAGATTTTGGCGGATTTGCCACTCGATACGCATAAGACACTTCGTCTTGATGAACGAATTTGGTGGTCACTAAGGCCACAAAAAACAGCAAAAAGCCCCCGACAATGTGGGGGAATCGCGTACCACTGCCGCGCGTGGGTGCGGCTAATTCACGCCAAATCCACAGCGTGCTGAGTAGCAGACACGCAAGTCCAAGCTCCATCGCAATCATGGTGCGGGTGGTGAGTCCGGCAGGAGCCAGCATCATCACGGTTGCTGGTACCAGCGCCAAGTTGAGCGCGCCGCACACCAAGGCGACGCGCAAGAAATAGCGTTTTCCGGCACCACGCGGATCACCGTCATTACCCGCGACACCGCGTACGATGACCAGTGCGATACCAGCGTGGACAGCTAACAGGACCACTGCCACGAACGCAGAGATGACCAGGGGCAACGACATGGACAGGAAGGGATCAATGGCAGCAGGCATGGGTGCGAGTTCTTAACCACCGGAACGCTTACGGGAATAGGTCATCTCGGATAGCTATGGCAGCGAGCGTTTCGCCAACTGGTTCGTAGCGATCCGATGTCCGGCAGAATGATTGGGGAACAGAACGGTTCTTGGTCATTTGAAATGGGCGATGAAGTGATGGTCATACGAATGCCAAGTCACTTCGTTGTGAAGATCATCCGACATGTGAGCCGCGTTTCGATCTTTACAACGGAAGAGGCGAGCGAACGCTAGAAAAAGTAAGAAGCAGTGAAATGCGGTGACCTTCAACCATGTTTTCGTTCTTCTTCGTGTTCGGCTCAGATCATGGCGCGATAAAGTTTAGGAGAGCTTCGTAGATCTTGTGATCTTCGGAACCGCCTACGTTTTTCAGCCAATACACAAGGATACATGCATGAATAAGTTTGCCCTGTTGGTTTCGTTGACTTCCGTTTTTTCGGCAAGCGTGCACGCAGAAGAGCAACACCAAGCGGAGCTTCCAGCAGCAGATGCAACGGGCTGGATCACGCTGTTTAACGGGAAGGATTTGGCAGGATGGGAAGGACTCCAAGACTATTGGTCTGCAGTTGACGGAGCGATTCAATGTTCAGAGACCAAAGATAAATCGAAACAATCGGATTTGATTCTTCTAAGCTCAAAGGAAAACCCGGAAAAATTCGCAAACTTCGAGCTTCGTTATAGCTGGAAGATGGTTACTCCAGACGGTAACTCTGGCGTACAGATCCGTGGAAAAATCGACAACCAGGGCATGTTTCATGTGGGCGGCTACCAGGCAGACATTGATGCAGGCAATACGTATACGGGAATCATTTACGATGAAGGTGGCATCGCGGGCGGGCGCGGCATTATGAGCAACGTTGGTGAAAAAACCGTGTGGGACGTCGAAAATAAGCGCACGAACTCGCCGCTCGATAAGAGTGCTGCCGAGATCAAAAAAATACTGAAGCCAATGGGTCAATGGAATGACTGCGTGGTGTTAGCTGACGGCAACCGCATTGTTTATAGTATCAATGGTCAAGTTACCACCGACATGACGGACAATAGTCCCAAGGGCAAAAAGAACGGTGTCATCGGACTTCAAATGCACGCTGGATACACCATGACGATTCAATTCAAAGATCTCAAAATTAAGATGCTGCCAGAGTCCAAGTAAGAGCGCGACGACAGGCGACAGCTTCGTAATCGATAAGCCACTCAGCTAGGGAAAAACACAAGCTGAGTGGCTTTTTTGGCGCTTCAGACTTTCGTGTGGGTCGGATAGGTGACTCCAGCTGGCATGAGATCAAGTCCGCCGAGATGAAAGAGAATGGCTCTGCGGAATCGTTG
>JAYVSL010000126.1:0-4929 GCA_043775355.1 Planctomycetota bacterium | reverse complement strand
CGTGAACCTTGCCAAGCGTTACGGAAAACGCGTTCATACTTTGCATATTACGACCGCTGAAGAGATGGATTTCTTGCGCCAACATCGCGACGTCGCCAGTGTCGAAGTGCTAGCGAACCACCTGACGCTCGCTGCGCCCGATTGTTACGACCGCTTGGGAACGTACGCGCAAATGAATCCGCCGATTCGCGATGAACGTCATCGCGCCGCGTTATGGGCCGCCGTTGCGGACGGCACCGTTGATGTGGTCGCCACCGACCACGCACCGCACACGCGCGCCGAAAAAGACGCCGGATATCCGAACAGTCCTTCGGGCATGCCCGGCGTGCAAACGTTCGTCGGCTTGATGCTTGATCATGTCGCTAAAGGACGCTTGTCATTGGAACGCTTGGTCGACCTCACCAGTGCTGGACCACAAAGATTATTTGGCTTGGTGAGCAAAGGCCGCATCGCCTGCGGTTACGATGCTGACCTGACTATCGTTGATTTGCAAGCGAACCACACCATCACTGATGCGGAGATGGCCAGCAAAGTTGGTTGGACACCGTTCGCTGGCATGACTGTCACCGGCTGGCCACAGGCGACCATCATTCGCGGCAACATCGTGATGCGCGACGGACAACTCATCGGGAAAGCGCAAGGCGCACCCATGCGGTTCCATGAATGTTTATTGCCTAGCTAGAATTTGGTGTGGATGCCAAAATTTCGACGTGGATCAGTGCTTTCCTGGCACATGATGATCGAGCGGTTGGCCGCGTTGTTCTGCCAGCTTCAGGATGCGGGCGGCGATTCGTTCGAGTGGTAAAATGTCATCCACGGCACCCGCTGCGATGGCTTCTTTGGGCATGCCAAAAACCACGCAGCTGGCCTCATCTTGGGCTATGGTCGCTGCGCCTTGATCGTGCATAAGTTTCATCGCGTCAGCGCCATCGCGGCCCATGCCGGTCAGCATGACGCCGATGACATTGCGCCCGGCAACCTTGGCAACGGAACGAAACAGCACGTCTACCGCTGGTTTAAACAAACCAACGCGAGGGCCATTTTCCAAACGCACGTAATAGCGAGCACCAGAACGATCCAACACCATATGGCGATCCCCTGGCGCGATCAGCACTTGGCCGGGATTGACGGTGTCGCCATCTTCCGCTTCTTTCACGTGAACGGCACATGCACTGGACAAGCGATCGGCAAATGAACGTGTAAATCCTGCCGGCATATGCTGAACAATGACGATGCCTGGCGCAGTTCCCGGCAAAGCGGTCAGCACCGTGGTCAGCGCGGTGACTCCACCGGTAGAAGCGCCGATCGCCACCACCTGATTGGTGGTACGAGTGAGCGCTAAGCGCTCGACCGGAGCGTCCGTCATCACGCGTACCCGAGCCACCGATGCTCGGCGTATCGCGGCCAACAAATCTCCGGTCATGGCGCCAAGATCGTACGCGGCATTCGCTTTACACAGCACGTCGACCGCACCCGCTGCCAGCGCCTCCATGGCCAACGTACTGCCTTCGGGAGTCAGCGAACTGACCACCACCGTGGGAATCGGCCGCACGCCCATGATTTTTCTGAGGAAAGTCACGCCATCCATGCGTGGCATTTCGATATCAAGCGTCATCACATCGGGCGACTCGCGCACCAACAGGTCACGCGCGACAAATGGATCGGGAGCCGTTCCGACCACCTGAATACCCGGTTGTCTCGCCAGAAATGCCGAGAGCACTTGGCGCACCACGGCGGAATCGTCAACGATCAAAACGCGAATGGTCATTTGCGATACGCCGCTGGCTGCACGACATGCAAGGGATGATCAATGCCGTGCAAACTTTCTGCCGCACCGATCAGCAACAATCCGCCAGGGCGCAACAAATCGACACAGGCGCTGATCAAGCGTTGTCGCACGGCTTGATCAAAATAAATCATCACGTTGCGACAGAAGATCGCATCGAAGGGACCACGCATCGGAAACGGTGGACGGGAAAGATTCAGGCGGTTCACCGTCAGTAATGCACGAAGCTCTGAACACACTTGCCAATGAGCGCCATTTCGCTGCAAATATCGCTTTTTGAGTTCGCTCGGCACCGGAGCAATCGCCGCCTCGGGATAGATTCCCTCACGACAAGCGCTGAGCGCCCGCGTGCTGATGTCGGTGGCCAATATGGCGCAGTCGTGTTTGGTCGCGCCATTTTCTGCTAGCAACATCGCCAAGGTATAGGCTTCCATGCCGGTGGATGATGCTGCTGACCAGAAACGAAAATGTCGCTCACCGGCGGCAAGTCGTTGACGGACGAACGCATCGACCACGTCGAAAGCGGCAGGTTCACGAAAAAAGCTGGTGGTGTTGGTGGTGATGGCATCGAGTAAATGGACCAGCTCGTTTCCTTGTCGGTCAGCCGCCAAGGAATTCAGATATTCGGTGAATGTAGAGCAGCCCGTTTCCCGCAAGCGTTTTGCCAAACGCGTGGTCACCAGCATTTTCTTGCCGGTGCCCAGCGTGATGCCGCAGCGATCATACACCAACGCGACGAAGGCCCCGTACTCAGCGTCGCTGATGTCAGGCACGCCGCTTACCACGGCTTCAACTCGGTTTCATTCGGTATCATGTACGAAACACAGCCTCGCGAAGCGGCATGATGGTCGAGCCAACGGGGCGGCCGAAGACAGCCCAGGGCAACGCCCTGGGGAACGTGGATGGTGGTCGAGCCCCAACGGGGCGGCCGAAGACAGCCCAGGGCAACGCCCTGGGGAACGTGGATGGTGGTCGAGCCCCAACGGGGCGGCCGAAGATAGCCCAGGGCAACGCCCTGGGAAACGTGGATGGTGGATGGTGGAGCCCTGAAAGGGCGGCCAAACCACGGTCGATTCGGTCGCCCCTTCAGGGCTTTGTCGACGGGCGGCCATCAACCCAGGGCGTTGCCCTGGGCTATCTTCGGCCGCCCCGATGGGGCTCATGACCGACCCAGTCAGAAGTGCATGGGAGTGGCGATGAGAACGGCGATGAGAACGACGATGAAAACAACGATGAGAACGATGAGAACGATGAGAACGACGAGAGCATCGCAGGACAAAGGAAACGCCGCTTACCACGGCTTAGAACTTACCGAAGTCGCCCTGATGCTGGGTGGCTTCCTCATCGGTCAGCGGAATTTCTTGCGCTGGTGTCCGGTTTCCGCCCGTACGGCCAGCGGCTGATTTGATCTGACTATGGTGCGGGGCTGCGGGCTGCGGCAAACGGCGAGGAACGACTTGCGGGGCCGTCTGCGGCACTGCTGCTACGGATTGCTCCACAGAAATACGGCCGATGGTGAGCAACTGCAATTCGCCAACCCCCATTTTCAACGCTTCTGACTGCGCTTGTAATTCTTCGCTCGACGCCGCTGATTCTTCCGCGCTGGCTGCGTTTTCCTGAGTGACTTTATCCATTTGAGCAACGGCAGAATTGATCTGGCCTACGGCGCGTGACTGTTCATCACTGGCGGCGGCGACTTCGGCTGAGAGCTGTGACACTTTGCGTACCATGGTGACCAGTTTCTGGAAATTACTGACCACATCCTGATCGAAAGTACGGGCCAGATATTCCTGAACGGCACGACTAACTTCATGCACGCGTTCGGTATTGGCGCGTGATTCTTTGATCAGCATCGAGGTATTCTTGGCTTCTTCGGTAGAGCGCGCCGCAAGATTGCGCACTTCGTCAGCGACCACGGCAAAACCAAGGCCCGCTTCACCAGCACGCGCGGCTTCGACCGCCGCATTGAGCGCCAAGAGATTGATCTGGATCGCGATGTCGTCGATCGATTCGACCACTTGCGTGGTCTTATCCGTCGACAAACGAATCGCTTCGATCGCGCGGGCCAATTCTTTCAGTTGGGTCGCCACTTCGGCAGCAGCGTGCCGGGCGGCACTTTCGCCGGCCTCACTGGCCTTAGTCGCTTCGCTGGCCAAGGCATTGGCTTGGCGAGCATTGCTGGCATTCTGGCCACAAGTCGCCGACAATTCTTCGAGCGACGCCGTGGTTTCCTCTAGGCTTGCGGCTTGCTCACTGGCACCCTGCGCAATGCGCTGAGCACCCGCGCTGACTTCGTTGGCGGCGGAGTTCACCTGATCAGTGCCTGCGCTCAATTGATTGGTGACGCGAGTAACCGGACGAATGATGGAACGACCAATCAACCAGCAACCGACCATCACCACTAACACGGCGAACAGACCAGAACCTTCCAGTAACTGTTCCGCGCGCTTTTCTTGGTCCTCTAAACTTTTGTTCTGAGCAAGAGTGCGCTTTTCAACCAGCTTTACGCTGTCGAGAATAGCCTGACGATGTTGTAGAAATTTCTTGTCCGTATCAGCGTGGGTTTTATCACGAAGCGCTTCTTCAGCTTTGGCGTCCACTTGATCTAAGTACGTTTTCACCAACTGAATCTCTTCAAGACCAAGATCTTTTGCGGCAAGCAACGACTTTTTAATCTCTTGATCCCTTTCTTGCCCGATGCGCAAAGCCCATTGCGTATCGTACTGCTTGATGAGGTCCGCAATATTGACGCGCACGGCTAGACGTGCATCAGGGGGGACAAATCGATAACGATGCGACTCTAAATAGATTTCCAACGCAAATGCTGGTGGCGGCAGAATGTCCGCTACCAAATCTTTATCGTTAATGACCTCATTATACTGCGGGCTAAAAATTTTCGCTTCTTGGTAAGACGTCCAGGAAAAATACATCAATCCTAGAACACTGGATATCGACATCACGGCTAATGCCGAAAGTCGACCGCGAATGCCGATAGCCATAGGAAATCCTTTCAATGAGGAAGCTGACAAGAAAGAGGCGAGAAAGCAGGCGAGAAAGCAGACGAGAAAGCAGACGAGAAAGCAGACGAGAAAGCAGACGAGAAAGCAGACGAGAAAGCAGACGAGAAAGCAGACGAGAAAGCA
>JAYVSL010000125.1:0-10171 GCA_043775355.1 Planctomycetota bacterium | reverse complement strand
GTAGCGATCGCGTAGCGATGGATGCCATCGATGAGCGTTTCCAAACGGCGAACGCGAGAACGTAACATTGCTAAATGATCACGCACCAGCGACGACAGCGTGTCTTTGGCATCTTCCTCAATCCACTGCGAGAGATTAACGATGGCTCGAAGGGGGGCTTTCAGGTCATGACTCGCTACATATGCAAATTGATCGAGTTCCTGATTGCGGCGCTCGAGATCTCGCGCGTATCGTTGCAGTTGTTCGGTACTTTCACGCAAGGTCGCAATCACCACCATGCTATTTTCAATATTCGCTCTGGTAAATGCTGCGTCGACGACCATGGGCTTGCCATCATTGCGCATGACGTTCACGGAGTGAATTCCCTGTGGTGGATCACTCCAATTGGTCAAAGTCCTTTGGCCTGGTATGAGTGCGGCAAATGGACGATGGATAATTTCTGACATTGAGCGCGCAAACATTGATGACGTGGCTTGATTTGCTGAGCGTATTCGTCCGTGGTCATCGATGGTCAAAATCGCATCGTAACTATTATCGAGAATTGCGCGTGTATACGCTTCGGCTTGTACCAGTTTTTGTCGTTCGACGCGGACTCGTTTTACCATCGGGCGAAAAATAAACATCGCCTCCATCGTCAACACGGCGAGCGTTGCCACTAAAACGCCGGTCTCAAGACCTTGTAAACGCGTCATCTCCAATTCGCTTTCGTGCTGATACATGCCAACCAAATCATCAAGTGCGTTTAATAGCTCTCCAGGTGCGATGCTGACAATCCAACGCAGGTCTGTGTTTTCTTGCGTCAAACGCTCATCTGGCATCGTAGCTAAAGCACGGACGCGAGTGATATATTCTTTCACTAATTGATCGACCGGACGTTCACCGGAAAAATAACGCTCAGCAATGGCTGCAGATGGACGACCTGGCAGACGGAAGGTCGGATTCCCTTGTAGTAAACCCTGGTGCGCATCTTCCATAGTTTGGATGCTGAGCAACATCTCATGACGCGCGTGAATTCTTTCCTGCGCTGAGGTCGCCAGCACCAGTTGCTGAGCATAGAGCGCTGCTCGTTGGGACGTATATCGGCGCTTGCCGCTGAAATTCACGATCGCCGCGCTGGTCTCCTGCGTAGCGATGATTTCGCGCAAACTTACGTATGCGGTGAGCGACAGCACAGCCACCAAGCCAAGAGCAAAAAGATAGCGCTTAGTCATTCCACCAATGGCGGTGGCCTCATTCATGTTGGGTGGAAGGCGCACGTTCACCTTCGACAATAAACCAACGGCCAGCATCCGGCTGAGCACGTACGCAATTCAAGCGCGTTCAGCGATACCAATTGCGCCAGAACTGAGCAGGCGGCGGTCATAACTGCTACACGCTGAAGCATCGCGGACCCTCCTGATGGGCTTCGATGCTCTTATGCGCGAATTGTGCCGAGAACTATGCTTCTCGCACTTTCTCTAAGTAGCCGTCTGGAAACCGGAGAATGACATGGAGGACCGGAGAACCGGAGAAGCTAAATGCCAAGAACTGGCATGGATTAGATTTTTGAATCCATTCATACTTCGGTTCTCCGGTCCTCCATGTCAGATTTCTCCTTTTCTAGTTAGCTTCTAAGCCTTTCTCAGGCTCAGGTCGTTTCTTTAAACCTCAAGTTTGCCCTCCGCATGGCGACGCTTAAAGATGGCAATCGTTTCGCGCAGGCCTTGTTCCAACGGAATACGCAACAGCCCAGGATAGGCCTGACGCAACGAGGCATCATCGACGCGACTGACGATGGGTAATGGAGCGCCAGACGTTTTTATCAGTTTGATCGCACCAGGTAATTGACGCTCGACGGCGGCAATAAAATCAGGCATGTCAACGATGTCGCCACCAACGGTGAAGACCAAGCTGTCATTCGCCGGATGACGCGCTGCGGTAATAAACATGTCAGCAACTTCGCGCATGTGGATGTAGGCAGTTTTCCCAGTGAATGGAATTTCAAATGGCTGCCCTTTGATCACCGCTGCAAGTGCGCGCGTTGGGAACGACGTCATGCCAGTATCGCGGCCTGGGCCGTACACCGTTAACGGGCGCAGGCCAACACTTGGAATTTGATTGGCGATCCAATACGCCTTGGCGCTGGATTCATTGCACACTTTGAATGCGCCGTAATGCGTAGTCGGCTTGAGCGCCGCGTGATCACCGACGTGTGTTTCTGCATATTCCGCATCGGGGCCAAATACGGCTGCGCTCGAAGCATAGATGATACGGGGTAATTTTCCGCCTGCGGCGCGTTGTGCTTTCGCCGCTTCAAAAACATTGAGTGTACCGATGACATTGACCTTGGCGCCTGCCAGCGGGTTGTCGCGACAGGTCGGCACCTGGAGCGCAGCCAGATGAATGATGGCGTCTGGTTTTTCTGCAGCGACTACCGCCATCACCGCGTCCGTGTCATCGATCTTCACCGAATGAAATGGCACGCGCGCGATTTCCTCAGGTGACAAAATCATTTCCCAACGCTTGGTATTCTTCGCTAGGTCGAGCACGACTGGCTGATCGCCATCGTCTAACAAACGTTTGATGATCCAGGTGCCGAAGAACCCGCAGCCGCCAGTGATGAGGATTTTCTGTCCCATGAATTAACCTTTCGCAGTGGATGAATTGGCGCGGATATCCTGCCAGACTTTGCCGTTCGGATACAGATGATCGGCGATTGATGCAGCTTTCATCTCAATCGAATAACCGGGTTTCGTCGGAGGCATGTAGTGACTGTTCTTCACCACGCAGGGATCGAGAAAATGTTCGTGCAGATGATCGACGAATTCCGTGACTCGGCCAGCAGTCGTGCCGACCACGCTGACGAAATCCCACATCGACAGATGCTGGACATATTCGCACAAACCAACACCACCGGCGTGTGGACACACCGGCACGCCGAATTTCGCTGCCATTAAATACACCGCTAGGATTTCGTTGACTCCACCCAGGCGACACGAATCAATCTGACAGAAACGAATGGCGTCTGCTTGCAGAAGTTGTTTAAACATCACCCGGTTCTGACAGTGCTCGCCCGTAGCCACGCCGATATCGAGCGGTTTGAGCGCCTTGGCAATTGCCGCATGACCAAGGACATCGTCGGGGCTGGTTGGTTCTTCAATCCACCACGGCTTGAACTGCGCAAGTTGCTTCATGTTTTCAATCGCGGTGCCGACATCCCACACTTGGTTGGCGTCCATCATCAATTTACGTTCCCAACCGATTTCCTCGCGGATGATTCGGCTGCGGCGAATATCATCGGCCAGATCGCGTCCGACTTTGATTTTCAAATGGGTGAAGCCAACCGCGATGGCTTCACGACATAAACGCCTCAATTTTTCATCGCTGTAGCCAAGCCATCCTGCTGACGTGGTATAAGCAGGAATCCCTTTTTGTTTCAGCGTGGCGATGCGCTCCTGCTTGCCCGCATGCTTTGCACGCAATAACGCCACGGCTTCATCCGGAGTCAGAGCATCGGTGATGTAGCGGAAATCAATGCAGCGCACGAGTTCTTCTGGCGACATCTCGACCAATAAGTGCCACAGTGGTTTCTGCTGTTGTTTCGCCCACAAATCCCACATGGCATTCACTACGGCTGCGGTGGCTAAATGAATGACGCCTTTCTCAGGCCCAACCCAGCGCAGTTGACTGTCGCCAGTAATGTGCTGCCAGAACGCCCCCATGTTGGCGGTAAACGATTCGAGCGTGCGGCCAACAATCAGCGGCTTGAGTGCCTCCACCGCCGCCACGCACAGTTCATTCCCACGTCCAATGGTGAAGGTCAGGCCATGACCCTCCAGGCCAGGCGCATCGGTATGGAGCACCACATAGGCCGCCGAATAATCCGGGTCCGGATTCATCGCATCCGAACCGTCGCGATCGCGCGAGGTCGGAAAGCGCACATCATGAACCGAAATGCGAGTGATCGTGATAGGCATGGCAATCCTTGTTTCGACATCAGACGTAAGACGGACTCTGCCGTTTTACCGTGGAGCCGGGCTGTGTTTGATTGAGTGCGGATACTAGCACAGCGTCTCCAGGGGAAATATCCTGAAGCGGTCAGTCCATGGACGCGTAGCGATATACCCATAACGCTCTATTCCAGAGTAAGTCTTGCCGAAACGCTTCGTCATAAAGCCCTCATGATCGACCTCCATTCCGTTATTGCCCAGGCGCAACACCGACCACCATGCCCGCCCATGCGCATGCTCCTGTCCTTCGCGATTCTGTTTGCCGCTCTTTTCATCGGCGGTTGTAACTCACCGCGCTCCGCTGAAGGCAGCGAATCTTGGCAACGCAGCGAAATGTCATTCGGCCTTTCTCGTCAAGGCGCAGCAGATGTCACCGCTGATGAATGGCGTGACTTCGTCATGACTCAAGTCGTGCCAGCCTTTCCACGCGGTTTCACCGAACTGTCCGCCCAAGGATTTTTCCGCGAAAGCGGCATGAACCACCTCGAACCCGTGCGTGTATTAATCATCCTCAGTCCCGCCGACCAAACCACGAGCGCCAATAAGCGCATGGATGATCTGGGCCGCGCATATTGCCAACGCTTCGGCTTGAATGCCGTGCTGCGCTCAGACTCGCTGGTGCAACTTTCGTTTATTCAGGCAAAGTCGCGCTGAGCGGCTTGGTCGTTGCACGTTTCTCGTCTTCGTAGGGTAACTTTCACGCTATAACGCCTTTGGCCACTTTTCCATGCACATCGGTCAAACGGAAATCTCGGCCGGCGTAGCGGAAGGTGAAACGTTCGTGGTCAAAACCCATCAGGCGTAGGATAGTGGCCTGCAGATCGTGAACGTGCACGGGATTGACGACGGCTTTGAAGCCGAACTCATCAGTGGCGCCGTGGACGTGGCCGCCCTTTGAATCTGCGTAACGCGCAACATCAAGCCAATGACGGCCCCAACGTTCGCCATACGCAGGCGAAGCCAGCAAGCGGTCAATCACCGTGACAAAAGCAGAGGGGGTTTGATCGATTTCGAATGCCGCGATCTCGGCGCTGGTTGGCGGTAATCCGATCACGTCGAAAGTGGCGCGTCTTAACCACGTGCGCTTGTCCGCCATCTTCGCGGGCGTGATTTTAGCCGCCTCCAATTTGGCGAGAATAAAGCGATCCATATCGGTAGTAGCCCACGACGCTTTTTTTACCGACGGCACAGGTGGTGCGATTACCGGTTGAAAAGCCCAATGTTTTTTTGCTTGTTCAGCAATGGCTGCGCCAACCTTCGGTGCTTGGTCACCAACCCGTGGATCCGGTGCGCCCATCGCAACCCAAGCGGTGAAATCGGCGACCACCGCGGCCGAGAGTTTTTCTTTCGGCGGCATGGCGGTGTCGTCATTGCCATAACGAATGGCGTGGATTAGCCGACTTTTCTCGGCATCTCCTGGAATCAGAACGACGCCATCTTTGCCGCCGACAAGCACGCCTGCTTTGCTGTCGAGGTACAGCCCGCCTTTAAGTTTCTTGCGCCCTTCGGCTTCGACGGAGTGACAGCCATAGCATTTTTCCGCCAGCACCGGGCGAATTTTCGTTTCAAAAAAATCGATTCACGATGGATCCTCAGCCCTCAGCGTGGCGAGACTGACGATCGTCAAAAAAAATGAACGGCATGACGATGCATGATCTTCAATACGCTCTTTCGCATACCCGCGTTGAACACGGTGTGATCAGGCTACGAGAGAAAGGTGACAACGACTCACTTCCCACGCAAATCATAACACAACAAACGCGCTGGCGTGCCGTCAGTGCCGCGCTGATTCTGGCATAAATACAGTAGCCCGTGCCACAGCACTGGTGGCGTCCAACTTTCGCTGGCCTGAAACATCCATGCGCGATTGAGTTCTTTGAAGCCTGAAGGCGATAGATCGTAACTCAGCAAATGGCCTTCTTCACCGAGACAGACAAAACGATTTTCTACGCGCAAAAATTGTCCGCGAAAAGCTGACATCACCATCTGGCGTTCGCGACCTTTTGACGACACGACTTCTTTCCAGCGCGGCTGTTCTTGCCATTTGATGATTCCCGTCGTCAGTTCGATGCAGCCCATTTCAACATCGGGATGATTCCGCCCTGGAAATCCATACACATAGCCGTCGACATGAATCGGCGTCATAAAGTGACAACCAAAAACATCGTTGGTCCACGCCGTCGTCGGCTGCATATCTGTCCCGATGGTCAGCAGCGCAGCGCCGGTTTGATAACTGGTAGTGATCAATACTTGGTTGCCGATCACCAACGGGCACGCGGCATTCACTGACTCGTAGGATTTTGAGCGCCATGGAAAACGAAAGTCTTTCACTCCGGTTGCCGGATCAATGCACAGCAGTCCGCCCGTTGCCGGGCGACTTTCACCACCAGCAAATACCAGCACGCGACGTTTGCCATGAAACGTCGCAGGCACCGGCGAAGCGTAACTCGGTCCCCATTCGTCCTGCGTCGTCCATGCGGTTAAACCGCTGGTGCGATCAAGCGCCACCACGCATTCGCCACCAGGCGCGCCGACATTGATGATCACGCGTCCACCCTCTGCCAGCGGAGTGGTACCGACTCCGAAAAAGTTTTGTGCCACATGATAATCAGCGGTTAAATCGCGGCTCCATCGTTGCACGCCATCGGCCAGCGCGAGGCAGCGTAATACGCCCAATGAATTATATGCGTACACCTGATCGCCATCGATCACCGGACTCGAACGCGGCCCATTGTTGTAGCCGTAACGATCGGCGTACTGCGTCGCAAACGCTCGATACCACAACCGCGAACCCGTGATCGCATCCAGACATTCAATCACATCTTCATCGCCCACGCGATGCTGATAAACCAATTTACCGCCAACAATCGCAGGCGAAGCATAACCAGAACCACGCGGCAACGACCACAGTAATTTCGGCCCATGAGCATCCCACGTCAGATTCAGTTTGGTCGCGCGCGACACGCCATCGTGCGTCGGGCCAAGAAAAGAACCCCACTCCTCAACCACCGCGCCCTCCGTCAGCGGCGCTGGTGCAGCCACCACCGTTGCCGTTGGTAACTCCACCGCCCGCAGCATTACCAAAGACGACAACAACAGCAACGTGACGACCTGACTAAAGCGAGAATACATGAACATAGCAGCCCCTTATGTCGATTGGCGACATCGGTGAAAGCCACGAACCGCGACCAAGCCACCGACCTCAGCGGCTGTCTTGAAATGGGAAAACGACATGGAGTACCGGAGAACCGGAGAAGCCCAAAGCCAAGAATCATCGTGGATTATATGATTGAGAACCCCTTTATGCTGCGGCCCTCCGGTCCTCCATGCCACATTTTCCGTTTCCAGAAAGCTTCTCAGTGGCGACCAAACCACTCACCGCCGCTCAACCGCCGCTCTCGCCGCTCACCGCCAAAACCAACCACCGTCACACCCCGCCCGACAAGCCCCTTCCCAGAACGAACTCACTCCCTACAAACCGCCCCTCCGCAAATCGACCTGGAGAGGTGGCTGAGCGGTTGAAGGCACCGGTTTCGAAAACCGGCATTGGTGAAAATCAATCGGGGGTTCGAATCCCCCCCTCTCCGCCATACCCGACCATCGTCCGAACCCACGGCGGTGGTCGTTTTCGTTGATGGGTCGGTGTTGGGGCCAGTGGTTGGGCCGGAATGGGGATCTGAGGGGTTGGGGCGGGCGAGTTCTCGGCCGCCGTCGTCTTCGCCGCTGCCGAGTGGCCAAAAGACCAGTCTGATGTCTTTGCCGAGTCCGAGGCGGGATCCCCCCAGCAATGACACGACCGGCAATCCTAATTGTCGCTGACCGGCAATCCTAGTTGTCGTCAGACAGCTCTTTGGCGATGAAAGTTTGCCACAGGATGTCTGCTAAGACGGCGTGTTGGACTGCTCAGGATTTGAGATCGTGCTTTGTAGGACTACGCGCCGAAATCTTTTTTTTTCACACACAGATTTTCTGCGCGTGGTACGTGGGGTTCGGGGCGAAGCCTTAAAACAACAGCGTCCGAGCGCGGCGGAGATGATAATGAACCTTTGGTTCCGGCTCTGTCGGGCTGGGTTAATGACGTGATCGGCGCTTGAGGAGTGGTGACTCGTTTGCGGCGCTTTATCGGCTTTCACCTTCTAATTTAAAAATGAGTCCATCTAGGACGGCATCGGTGGTGAGTTTAAGTCGACGTTGATTGGTCATGGGATCGTCTGGTGCGAGGCGTTTGATCATCGTGGTGATGGTATCGGACGCGCGTGCGAGGGCAGCTTGGAGAAGTTTTTCTTGTGCCTCATGAAGAGAGGTTGACGTCATTTCTGGTTCACCGTTAGGACCAGTGTGAAGGAAGTGAGTGACCGATTCATCGCCGATTCTGAAGCACCAACGATCTTCTTTTGCGAGATAGACAACGAACGCTCCGTGCTTGGCCACACCCAGTCGGTTCGCTTCTTTTTGCAGCCAAACATCTTGGTGAATACCTTGCGCGGAGGGGGGCAAATGTTCGAATAATCGTGCGACTAATTTATTGTTGGTGAAGCGTTCGAAGTTGGTCAACTTATAATTAAAATTCTTCGCCCGGTCCCATTCCGTAGGAAGTAGGTGATCGGGGTCGTCGAAAGCGGCATCTGGACCTGGTTCGCGCGAGCCTGTGTATCGTTTAGCTTTGGCCACTAACGCGGCAAAGGTGTCCTCGTCCGCGCGAAACGCCTTAGCATCAACGCCAACGCGCAAAATTTTCACTCGCATGGTATCGCCCTGTTTAATTTTGGGCAGCAATTCCAGACCACGGATGACGCGGCCAAAAATGTTATGCTGATAATTGAGCCGATGCTGAGCACTGAGCATCATGCAGTATTGGGATCCGTTCGTATCCGGACCATCGTTTCCCATTTGCATGGTGCCCAGAGCATCATGGCGTAGACCGGGCACGATTTCGTCCGGAAAGAGATACCCCGCATCGCCGTCGCCAGTGCCCGTGGGATCTCCGCCTTGCACGACTAACCCAGGGACGACTCGGCACCAGGTCAGTCCTTCATAGAAAGGTTTCCGTGGCTTGGGACCGAGAGTGCCCTCTGCCAGTCCGACGTAATTAGTGACCGTCATAGGAACTTTTTTATAAAACAATTCGCCTAAAATAACGCCACATTCGGTAGTGATTTCGCTGTAAAGTCCATCAGGTAATTCATCGCTTGCTCGGCAAACGGTTGATCCGATGGCCGTAAGTAGTGCAAGAAAAAAGACGAGATACACTTTTGTTCGTCTGCGGTCAGACAGGAGACGCAGCGCAAAGGAGGAAGAGTAATTCATGATTCGTTGACTCCTATAGTCTTAAGAATGGTCTGGAAAAATAAAACTGAACAAGCGGAGACTCCGAGTGCGAGGCGATTTCATTTAAAAGCTACGATCACGGATGTTGATCACCATAATCCAAGAACAGCCATCCCAGAGTTTCTTGACTGAATTCATGCATGTTATTTCCCCTCAATCGCCACCAGCTCTTTTGCACTTCGGTGATAGAGCACGCCATCTGCGAGTGATGGGCCGCTTAGGCTCCAGGGGCTCAAGGTATCACCGAGTGGACCAAGATCATTGACCGCGCTCAGCGCCTTGGCGTCGAGCACGGGAGCTTTGGTATCGATCACGTAGATAATGCCAAGCATGACGCTGAGGTACAGTTTATCGCCAAGTACTATGGGAGACGCGAAGACTGCCGGACATACTGCCGGACAAGCTGCCGGACAAGCTGCGGACGCCGTCCTTGCTTTTCAGGCCGAGAAAATTGCCGGCCCAGCGGCGCGGCTCAAGGCGGTTCCAGAAGGAAACGGCACGATGCTTGATAACACCGTGATCGTGTACTTGAGTGACAACGGCGTAGCACATCACGGCACGCATCATCAATGGCTTTTCATCGTTATCGGCGAGTAACAGACCCGGACTAAGACCGCCGGGCGCTGTTTGCGCTATTTGCGCTATTCCAATTATGGAAAATGGGCACCAGAAGATTGGCAATGGGTACAACGCCATCCTGTAGTCGAATGGCGTTTAGCCGCCGCTGTATTTCGGCCAAGTTGATCCCGCCCTGGGGGCAATGGCGTTGCGATAACCTATCCCTCTCTCGTAATTGATCTTGCGTACGGGTGCATCGGCACGCGGGCATACGAGCGATCGGGGCGTCTTTTCAG
>JAYVSL010000124.1:0-1712 GCA_043775355.1 Planctomycetota bacterium | reverse complement strand
TGAACCTTTCTTGAGCGCCTCCGCTCTCGCCCTTGAATTCGCCACGTTGGCGCTTCAAGGGCGTTTTCATGTGTACTCGTTCGGCGACTCAGCGAATAGATGGCTGCGTTTTTTTATCGCCTAAGAACTCATAAAAATTATGCCACTGCTGCGGATAGCGACGCGCCTGTAATTCCAGGCGTTTGGCCCAGCGCTGGACTGCCGCTTGTAAGACTGCCTGACGGTCAGCGCGCTTGGCGGGCATCCGCACATGCCACGGAGCATCGACGTGAACCAGATACCGACGCATGCCGGTCTTCACTAAAAAACCAACTAATATGGGCGCACCCGTCATCATTGCCGCGTGAAATGGTCCCATGGGAAAACGCACGCGGCCACCCATGAAATCGACTTCGATCGCAGGTTGATTTCCCATCACGCGATCACCGAGCATGCACACCATGTCGCCATCCGTTAATGCCGCGTTGATCGCCAGCGATGCGCCGATTCCGTCACGCGGATCAATCACGCTGGTAAAGTCACCACGCAAACGTTGATCGACGAATTGTTGTACGAATGCCACATCATCGCGCACCATCACGACATGAACTCGACCGATATCACCCGCGATGGTGTGAAGCCAAAAACTCGACATCTCCCAATTACCGACGTGCGCAGATAACATGATGCAACCTTGGCGACGACTGCGTAACGCCCGCATGCCGTCAATACCGCTCAATTCGATGGCGTAATCATTCGGTCGGTGAAAAACCAAAAAACGATCACACATAATGCGGCCAAAACTAGCGAATTGACGATAAGCCAACATCCAATGAACAATCGTTCCAGCGCGTGGACGTAGCCGACGCCACCAGCTGAGCATGCCGAACTGCCGTCGCCCGCCTACCAGCATAAAAACAGCAGCAATAATCCATGCGGCAAGCCACGTACCGCGCGCTCCCGCGATCGGCAAGCCAGCAAGACAGAAACGAAAAAGCGCAACTCCGCCAAGCGTCCGCCCGCGCCATGACTGAGAACGCGGGGTCGCGTCAGCAAGTTCAGGCGCTGGCACCAACTTAGAGGTCACGAGCCGGACAACAAGCTTAGTTGTTCAAAAAGTATCATGGCCCACTCCCGTACAGTGATTGGTTAGACTACTTTCATTATATTGGAAATGCACTCTTCGATATCAGTGTAATCATCTAATTCGGCCTTAATAATCTCGTTGTTCATACAGATTTCCCCATTCTCCATCATCTCCCTAATCGATACATTATGTTCAAATCTACCCCACACGATTAGTAGCATTCTTACTAATATTTCCATGTCAGCATTTCCGTCGTTCTTATGCAGCAGTAAGCTTAAGGCATTCATGGCCTTGCCGTGCAAGTCTCTTAAGTATTCTGAGTTATTATTAAACATTTTGTCGCCTAACGGCCAATTGATCACCACGAATCGCACGCAGCCGTGGTAGCACCGTCGCGAGCAGCTCGGCTTCCTCCGGGGCAATCGGCGTCACGCCAGCAAAACCACTCGAATTGAGGTCCTGCACATCGACCTGCGCTGCCCCTAGCAATTCACCAGCAAGGCGTTCTAGCTTACTCAGGTCATTGATTAAGCGTGCGCTAAACGCCGCCAGATCTAAATTTTCATGCAGCGCTTGATTGAGGTCGTACATGAAAGGAATGCCAGGAATATCAATGAAGGTGGTCGCCACCTGGACCCCGGACTTG
>JAYVSL010000123.1:0-13455 GCA_043775355.1 Planctomycetota bacterium | reverse complement strand
CCGGTTTTTCCCGCGTTTTCCCGGTGCTTTTCAGCACCCTGGCTCACGTGTGGGAGGCGCAATATGTGAGCCACCCCCCCGCTGTCAAATACCAGTTTTTTAGCGTTTAAGGATTATCCTCAAGTCGCTGTTTTAAAGCGACTTACCTCGATGCTTTTCAAGATCTTCTTCAAGCATTTCAAGAAAAGCCGAGAATTTCGCCACATTGGTTTGATTGAGTTCAACCAAATGCTGATGTGCGCGTTTGATAATCTCCAGGCGCTGCAGTGGCGATACCATCGGACTTGCAGGAATTACCACGAATTGGAGCTCTGTCGGGCTGCTTCGTGCCACCACCGGAAGGACCTCGCTCACACCTAACATGTTGAGGAGGCGAAGATTTTGTTCGGTCGGATTCACCACCACCAATTGGCCCTTCACTTGCGCCATTTCTTGAGAAAAGCCGACTAATAGGCCCATAAATGTGCTATCCATACCTGAACAACAGGACAGGTCTACGCACACCAAGAGGACTCCCTGCTCTAGCACTGCACGTAAGAACGAATCGAGCATCGGTGCATTCTTCATATTGGCCAAACCAACTGAGCGAATGAAAACCGTGCTGCCTAAACGAGCAACCTGATAACTACTGTCGTTCACGCGCGATTCTCCAATAAGGCTTTTGCTTGACCCTGAGCCGCTTTACCGCCGCCAAGCATGTCAGCGATTTCTTTGGCTCGTTCAATTCCTGTGATTTCGCGCACATCCACGTCGGTTCCGTCGTCGCGTTGATGTTTCTGAACGGTATAATGACGCGTTGCTGCTGCCGCGACCTGGGGTGTATGGGTGATCACGATGACCGAACGATCACGACCCAGAAGCGCAAGTTTGTTGCCGATAATGCTGCCGAGCCGACCACCGACTCCGCTATCGACTTCATCAAACACTAAAACGGGCGTTTGATCCTGTTCAGCTAAAACAATGGCGAATGCCAGTGACAGTCGCGACGCTTCACCGCCCGACATCACCGCTCCCAATCGATCTGGCGGCAGACCTGGATTTGTTGCCACCATGATTTCCTGATGCACGCTGCCATGTGGGCCTGGGACATCGAGTGGTCGTGTCAGCAAGGTAATTTTGGCTTTAGGCATACCAAGATCGGTCAATTCACGGGCGATCATTTTTGCCATTTTCTCAAACGCATCTGTGCGGGCAGCAGCCAACGCTGAACCCACTTCCAAGCGCTGCTTTTGAGAGGACTCCCATTCCACATGCAACGCGTCACGTCGTGCGCCCAGTCCCTGAATATTAGCGATTCGCTCATCAATTGTGCTCCATGCAGCTAATACTTCCGCTTCGGTATCGCCGTGTTTGCGCATCACATCATACCACGCGTTTTGTCGCTCTTCGAGTCGCTGCAGTTCAGCGGGATTGCTTTGCACCTGCTCAATCACTTCGCGACAATGTCCTTCCGCTATACGCAACGCATCACAGGCTTGATTGCACGCCATGGCTGCCTCACGCAGACGTTCATCCGGCGCTTCTGACAGGCGGCGAGACAATCCGCCAATCACGCGAATAACCGCGCGATCTCCATCACTGACCGCATCTATGAGTTCTCCGGCACGACTACGCCAGGTTTCAGCACCAGCGAGCATTTCAATACGTTGCTCAAGCTCGGCTAATTCACCTGCTTTGGGTGATAACGCTGAGATTTCACGACTTTGAAACGAAAGAAATTCAAGTTCCCGTAAACTGTCTCGCTCGCCATGTTCGATATCAATTAATTCACGCTGAAGAACCAGACAACGCGCATGGATTTGTTGGTATTGCTGCGTGAGGCTGGTGATTCCGGCATAGGCATCGAGCAACTCTAATTGTTTAGTTACGGCGGCCAATTGTTGGGGCTCATGCTGTGCGCGAATCTCGACCAATAGATTCGCCACTTGCTGCAAAGCGGCGACCGTTACTGGCACATCATTGATCCATGATTGACTGCGGCCAGATGCCGACAATCGGCGACGTAAAATGTACAAGCCATCCGTCGCAGGTACGCCGGTCACGCCTTCTACGGCTTCATTTATTGGCATCGATGACTGGAAAACACCGGTTACTGTGGCTTCCGAACCATGTGGACCTACCACTTTAGCGCCAGCTCGGCCACCGAGCAAAATGAGCAATGCGTCCAGCAACAATGATTTTCCGGCGCCGGTTTCACCACTAATCACCGTTAATCCACGACCAGGCTTCAGATGCGCCAGCCTGACGATCACGAGATTTTGCACGACAAGTTCTACGAGCATTTTTTTACCGCCCTAAATGGGGAGGCGCATCGCATCACGTATAATCCGGCGGACAAGTAGTTTGCTCCCTACCAATAGACACCAACCGCTGACCTGAGGCCAGCGGTTGGTGGGGTCGAACATGCGAATCAAGGCACTCTATTTGGGAGCAGCTAGGATCGCTTCGGCTTGCTGTTGAACGAGCTTCGCCTGTTCTTTGGCGGCTTCTGCTGTCAACAAGCCCTCGGCAGCACGTGCTAATTTCAATGCTTCTTTGGCCTGACCCATGGCTAATTTTAAGCGAGCCTGATCCAACATTCCCATGCCGTGCTTCGGTTCGAGCGCGAGCAACTGATCAGCCCAGGCAAGGCCCTTCTCAGCAGCACCAGCGGTAGCACCCGCCTCAACCGCGATATGCAAAGCTGCGGCCAGCGCTTCGACATTCTTCGGATGGCGAACCACACATTGTTCATAAGCCAGCAGAGCATCAAGTTTGCGATCAAGCGACCATAAGTAACGACCCAATTCAAAGAAATTTTCCAATCGCTCTGGCTCAATATCCGTGATAGCACGTAAGTGGATGATGGCGTCGTCGGGGTGATCTTCCGCGCGATAGCGATTGACTAAAGTGCGACGAACCGGCAGATATTTAGGATCCGCTGCCACCGCATTTTTATATCGTTCCATCGCCATCGCGACCGTCGCCGCCTGCCGCGCAGTACCAATTTGGACTTCAGCACTCACTGCCGCTGCGGCTTCCAGTACCTGACCACTGCCATGATGAGCTTCAGGATCGGCAGCGTTGAGACGAATGGCGATGTCATATTCACGCAGTGCTGTAACGAAATCGTCACCCGACTTTGCGCCGCCTTTTTGGCCACGATGAAGATAGACCGCACCAATGGCTTTGTGAATACGATGATCCTTTGGCGTAAGATCGATGGCTTTACGCAGCGCATCTATCGCCTCTTCGTAACTGCCCTCCTGATCTAAAATACGCCCTAAATACCAGCGGACTTCCGCATTACTTGGTCGCAGACGAACTGCTTTTTCACATTCACGACGAGCTTCGGAGTAATATCCTTGGCCAGCCAAAGTAATGCCGAGCACTGCGTACGCATCGCCTTGCTCCGGATCAAGTCGCACAGCCAAACGCGCATGACCAATCGCTTCTTCAAAGATCGCCGTACGGCGTTCAGTCGTGCCGGCTTGCTCGCCGGTCTCGGCCACCGCTTTTGCCAGCAGATAATGCATCGAAGCTAAGGTGCGTTGATCGACCAAGTTTACATATTGATCAGTCAGTTTCAAAGCTTGGCGCAAAGTAACCGCACACGCTTCGAAATGCGCCCAGTTCATTAAGTTGCGCGCTCGCTGCAATGCGATCATTGCACGATTATGATCTGGAACATTTTCATCAAGCGCGGCCACGTAATAATCATCTGCTAATGCAAAAGAAGGCGGATTATCCGTGCTCAGCTGATTCGCTTGCTGAATGTGATAAATCGCCGTGTCAGTCAACCTATCCGCCTTATTGGTCGGAAGAATGTGATGAACGTTAATGAGTGGCTCGCCATCCTTCGTACCTTTCACTTCACCAATTAATTCCAGAATCTGATACTTCTTCAAAGCTACCACGATAGACGCATCAACGCGGTCTTTAGCGATAAAAACCCGAGTCAAAGGGTTCGCGCGGACTTTCGGATCAGCGAGGTCGGCATGATCGTCATAGATAATCAGGTTGGCGTAGTTGTTAGGTATAAAGTACGTATGTTCGGTATCGAATAGCGTGGCACTTTCCACGAAGATACAGCGAAAGCGCACGCGCAAGTTCTGAAAGGCTTCCGGCGTTGCCACAATATCTTCAAGTTGAACTTCTTGAAGTTTTACTTCACCAGGATGAATGTGCTCACGTACCTCCGAGTACGACGCGGAAAATGCCGCCGTCATCGGAAAGCCAGCGGCAACGATAAGGGCAAGACAGCGGGAAAGATGCACGGAAACCCCCTTGGGCATGACACTCGCACCATCGTCTGGTTTGAGTCTGGTTTGAGTCGTAGTTCTATCTACGATCAACGGCTTTGCTTAAAGATGTCCTGCGGACACCGAAGGCATCGCGTCCTCTTATAGAGTGGCAGGGCAAAGACCACAAGCCTCTGGTCGCCGTCTGCTGTGCTACCCCACGGCTCAGTAACCTGGGCGGCTGTTCAGACCCGTTTTACGCGCATCATGAGATCTATGATAAACCTATCGAGAGCAGAATCCTGGCCTCGGTATTTGGCAACTTGTTCGCAACCATACGCCACGCTGCTGTGGCTCTTGACCCCAAAAGCGTTGCCAATGGCGGCATAAGTATCTGCGCTTGCCGATTTCAAGACGTACATCGCCACATGCCGGGCGGTGGCTCTCGGTCCCGAGCGGTTGCGCCCAACCAGGTCATCGACGGTCAGTTCGAAATAGTCAGCCACTTCACGCATGATCATTTTGGCACGTGGTTCACCAGAACTGCGATCGATGACATCGCCGAGCGCCTGACGGGCAAGCGCAAGGTCGATTTTACGCTGAAAACTCTGTGAATACGCGGCTAATTTGTTGACCGCGCCTTCAATTTCGCGAATGTTATCGGTGATATGATCGACCACGTAGGTCATCACTTCATCCGCCAAAGTTATCCCCTGCGCCTTCGCTTTCGCGCCAACCACTTCACGACGAAGTTTAGGATCTGGCTTTTCTAAAGCGATCACCAAACCACCACTAAAACGCTGAATAAAACGCTCTTCCAAGTATTTGATATCCGCAGGTGGAGCGTCAGAGGTGATCACCACCTTCTTGCCCTGTTCATTGAGCTGATTGAAAGTCGAAAAGAGTTCTTCCTTGGTCTTGATCATTTGACCACGAGAGAGGAAGTGAATGTCGTCAATCAATAATAAATCTGGATGACGCATCCGCACCCGAAAGGCTTGAATGCCGACTGAACCTTGTTCGCAGGCCGAAATATAATCATTGGTAAACTGTTCGCAGCGAATGTACTGCACTTTGCTCTTGGGATAACGCTCATGAAACGCCAATGCCAGTCCCTGTTCCAGATGCGTTTTTCCGAGACCAGATGGCCCATGAATAAATAACGGGTTCACCGGGTTGGATGGATCCTCAAGAATCCGAGTAATAGCGTCGTAGGCCAAGCGATTGGTATGACCGACCACGAAATCGGTTAATAGTTTGAAGCCATGCCCCCACCGTCCGCCGTGCAGAACCGGTTTGTCCATTGCCCGGTCAGCGGCTTTGGCGCTTGCCTCGCGATCTGCTGCGCGACCGCCCTGTACCCGAGCTTCGTGCTCACGTAGAGCGACCCCAGATACGCGACAACGGACCTCAATTACCGGCAATCCGAGGACTTCAGAAGCCACCATCACCAATACATCAGCGTAACGATCACGAATGGTATGTTGGAACAATGCCGTCGGACACTCAATCGTCAGGACGCCGTCTTCAACGCTCACCGGCCGTACTTTCGGTGACGCAAGCCATAAACGAACGCCCTGCTCATTTTCAGGAGAACGCAAACGTTCCAGCATGACCTGCCATGCTTGCTCTAATGTCTGCGAGGATCGCGTCACGTCGTGGTCTTCTTTACTGCGGTCAAACATTGATGTCCGTACGGATGAAATGCGTTATGAAAACAGGGTCAGAAAAATCGCGGAAGTATCATCGAGTGAGATGAGTCGTCAGCGGGTGGATGGTGTAAAGAGAGCTGTGCTCGACTCAAGATCCCATCTTCAAGGGTCAGGACCAACCGCTTGACGTTGATCATTCGCTAGGCGGTGCAGTAAATTTCAGCCCGCGTGTTCACGCAAGAAACCAATCGCCTGCTCGCGGCTTGGAGAAATCGCCGTACGTACGTAAAATCCACTGGTGGCACCGCCAATAAGCAAAGCCGAAGCGGGCGCGATACCTGCCAACAATGCCACGACAAAACCAGCATTAAAATGATCACCGGCGCCGGTGGTAATCTTCGGATTCGAATTGAAAAAACACTCGACGCCGACGCTTCCGGCTTTGCGGCCGGCAGCTTCTCCCCAAGCGCACGCTGCCGATTTCACCAGATGGCACATCGCCCATGAAATTCCCAAGCGCTGTTGCACGAGTTCGCATCCACGTCGCGAGGCTTCCCATTCTGGTTCACTAACGGGGACATCGATCGACAAAGCGCCCAGTACTTGCTTTAACTCAGCGCCATTCATGCCCAGCAACACATCCGCATGCCGTTGCAGTTCTTGCAAGGCCGCGAACGCCGCACGCAAATCATCCTGCGTACGTTTCGCGGGGTCCGCCAAGTCGACAAAAATCAGTGGACGATCCTGGCGCAGACCGGGCAACACCTCAGCGGCCAGGCGACGCCAAATATCGGTCATGCCCATGGTCATGGTCCAGTTCACCATCGCGATCGCATCCGACTGACGCATCAGCGCTTTTAAACCATCCAACCCCAGTTTCTCGACCAATGTCGTAAAAGTAACACGCTCTAATGGCAGCAACTTGCCGAGCATGATTTTACCGTCACTGAATTCCAAGGCGTCGGTGGTCGCAGCGCCACCCAAAAAGATGGTTTTTACCGCGCGATCTGCCAACGGTTTAAATACCGGATCAACCGCTCCCTCACCCAAAATGCCAATTGCCGTCACCGCATAGCGATAGCTACATAAAGCATTGGCCATGATCGGACCATTGCCGCCAATCTTACTTTGCTTGACCACCATTTCAAAATTGGCGCTATTGCCAGCCGCAGCGCTCACGCGCGATCCGAGTTCGGAAATCGTCGCCATCGGCGAATAGGTGGTCGCATCCGCACGTTTCGCAACCACGTCAATGATATTATCGATGAAGCCATCGAAGCCGACCATGACTTTAGGGGAATGCGATGCCGCAACCGCCGCCAATGATGAAGCCGCTGCAGCGCAAAGAAGACGATCGGCCATAAGAGAACCTCCGGGAACAAGACGCTAGTGCGCCCAGTCCCAGCGCAAGGCGACATTCAAACGGCATAACGCCCACGTTGCTTACGCTATTCCCCAAAATTCAAAAATCATTGGCTTGAGAATCATTTCCCTGGCACGGCAGTGCCGCCTGGCACGGCAGTGCCGCCCGGCATGGAAATGCTACCGACACGACAGAGCCACAAGATACGCGACAGCCATTCCACCGTTTCCAAATGACGACCGGCCTCGCGAATGCTGCCGCCCCAGGCATAGACACCATGCCCGCGCACGATCACCGCAGGCACCGCTATTTGACGTGCCGCAAGCACGGAAGCCGCGAGTTCTTCCATGTCCTGGCTATTTTCGACGATCGGAATCCGCCGTTCATCGGTATGCGTAACCGTCCCGGCAAAGGCCTTCTGCATTTCAATACCACGGCAGACGAGTTCGCATTCACTACCCAGACTTAACGCGGTGACGTGCGGCGGGTGACCGTGACAAACTGCCTGACAGCCGGTGGCTTGATAAATCCGCACATGCAATAACGCCTCATCCGATGGCTTGCGTGTGTCCGGTAAAAATGGCTTTGCATCATTGCTAATTTTGATGAAATCACTGGGTTTTAGTTGGCCTTTGTCCATTCCTGATGGGCTCATCGCCACCACCCAGGGCTCACGTTCTAATAACGCGCTGACATTCCCTGCCGTGCAAGCCATGAATCCAAGCCCAGCTAAACGCGCCGCTTCAGCCGCGAGTTGAATAAGCAGCTGATCGGTTATTTTAGTACTTGTTTGATCACCCACTGTGCGCTCCTTAAAAAAGCAATCTTTCATGGCGTTTCGTCGACACTAGCACTGAGCATTCCGAAGTCCCATCAACGATCGCGTCTGTCGCAGAAAAGAGACATCGCCAATGAACGCATGTTCGCTTCCTCACATGACGTACAACAGACCTTTGACAGGAACCAGGACTTGAGGTTATCATTCTCTTAATAGGCTAGACAAGCGCCTCGCGACTATCGTCGCGGGGTGTGCGTCTAGCAGCTGACAACGACACGCCACCAGCCGCACCGCACTGAACAGGGAAAACATCATGACGACATCCACCTCAATGAACATCAACGAAGCCAGCAAAGCCTGCGGTTTAAGCCCCAGCGTGCTGCGAATTTGGGAACTGCGTTACGGCTGGCCAAGTCCGAAACGCAAACCCAACGGCTACCGCGCCTACAACCAACATCAGGTGGAAGAGCTCAAGCGCGCCTCTGATCTGGTGAAACTCGGTACGCCGATCAGCGCACTGATCATTGATGGCCTGCCACGTTGGCCGGCTGACCTCACGCATAAACGCATCATAGCTGGGCTTCATGTTGCTAAACAGCTCCCTAAACCGCGTGGTGTTCTTGAAGCGAAATTACAAGACGAACTGATGGAAAACCTGGAGCGTCGACATGCGCTACACGTCAAAGAATTACTTCAGCGTGCCTGCTGGTCCGTTCGTCCCGATGACGAAGTATTAACCGCGCTTGCCCCGACCTTGATCGGCCTCGATGAACTCGCGCAGGTCGAACGTCCATTACCGGAAGACGCTCAACTACGCGAATTGGTCAACCAGCGTGCCATCCAATTGCTCCGCCGTTACCGTACCGAAACGCCAAATTTTTGGGTGGTTCCAGCTACCCAAAATGATAACGCGCTCGCCAGCGTGTCGGCCTTGATTCTCAGCCAGCGCGGTCACACGTCGCAAGTGTGGACCCAAACCGATCGCCCGACTAATGCCCCATATCTGCTCGCTGGTGAGCCCATCGATGGCACCACCACAAGACACGATCGCCGCATCGCAGGACGCGTTACCGCTGTCGGCGGCAAAAACGTCGCGAGTCTTCTCGACCTTCTCAATGTTGGCCCAACTCTGCCGACACCGCTGACGTTGCTCAGTACCAACTGACGATTGCTTTCTTTTGCACTGCTCTCAGCCCCATGGTCAGCCGCGACCATGGGGCTGATTTTTTATGCCTGCAAATTACAGCGATTCACACGAAATCACGGCGACCGACAAACCATAAGCCGTCGAGTTCTGGTGATTATGTTGATCGCGCCTGCTCACGCGTGACAAACGTCGTATGCCAAGCCGTCACTCCGGCCGGCGGATCGATGTGTCCCACAACAAAGCATGCTGCTCCTGATCCCGACATCAAATGAGGCACACCTAAACCGTGGAGATACGCCAGTAATTCTCCCACTGCCGGACATAACCGCACGGCCGGATCGGTAAGGCGGTTCCATAACAACGCTGTTGGCCACTTTCCATCACGCAGACGTGCCGACCACCAAGCCGCTCCACGCCCTGCTCGCGGTCCGCGTTCTTCTGCGGTAAGCGCCGCGAAAACCGCCGGGGTTGGTAAGCGTCCTTGCGGCATCAATACCGTGACCGGAAGCACTTCGACATCCGTCAACGGCGTCAGAATCTCACCGCGCTCTTCGCCCACAGCGGTCCCGCCTTGTAAAAAAAAAGGCACATCAGATCCGAGAGCACAAGCCATTCGATGAAGATCAGCTGACTCATGCCAACCAGGCAATAAACTATGTAATCCGCGCAAAACGGCTGCCGCATCACTCGAACCGCCACCCAATCCCGCGCCATGGGGAATACCTTTCTGCAATCGAATACGCACATGGCCGGCCTCCACTGCGCGTTTGCCGATGAATGCCGTCGCCGCACGCCATGCCAAATTAGAAAAATCCGAAGGAATACTCAGGTCATTACAAATCAAACTTATGCCAACGTCCTGCGATTCGCGTGTCAGCTCAATCACGTCATGCAAGCCAATGGTTTGAAATATCGTTTCGAGCCGATGGAAGCCATCAGCTCGACGCCCAAGAATCTCCAGCACCAGATTCAGCTTTGCATAGGCACGAATGGTCAAGCTTTGCATGATGACGATGAATCCTCGGTCGTTCGCTGAGTACGCAACGGGAGCTATAATGGGAACCATAGTGCCACACCTGCCCATGCACCAAACCTGCAAAAAAACCGTGCTTGTCGCATTTTTTCCGGCGAATCTTCGCTCAGCACCGCACATGATATTGGTTCGTCATACACCACCCCCCACCCAGTGTGCTGTCCCGTTGCTGATTTCAGACACCGTCTGAAAGATGCGCGTCCATTCAAGGTTACTCGGCGGAATTCGCTGTAGACGCCGATTTTGCTCCAACACGGTGGCCACTACCGTCGAGCGCCATGGCAGGAGGTTCTGATGCCCAAGATGCTGGTCACCGTGTTACTTTCCGCCGCCCTAATTCCAGGTGCGTTTAGCGCTGAAAAGGACTTCACTCCAGATCCGCGCTTTCCAAATGGTGATCAAGCGAAAGAGCTCTTGGCCGAAGGCGTCAAGGAATACTACGCAGGTCGCTTTGGCAACGCAGCGAAACGTTTCCACGATGTTCTTCTGCAAAACCCAGACAGCAAACTCTGCTACGAGTTTTATCTCGCCGCTGGAGATGGTCTGTGGATTGCGATGCAAGAACACGACGAGATGCGCGAGGTCCTCAAAGATCTCCTGCGCCAAGCACGCATCTATCAAAAAGAGCTGCGTCGTGATCCGAAGTATTTGAACATCCTGGTCGACAAGCTCCAGAAGAACGAAGAAGAGCGCTTAGTCGCTACTAACGAACTGGTCGCCATTGGCCCGATCGCCGTACCCACCTTGGTGGCGCGGATGAACGACAACCGCCAAGACGACATGCGCGTTTACTGCCGCATCGTCTTGACGCGCATGGGCTATCGCTCCGTTATTCCACTTACTGAAGCACTCAACGCGACTGATGAACGTCTGGTTGCCAGCGTCGCTACGGTGTTAGCCGACATCGGCGACCCACGGCCACTGTGCAAACTCAAGCAACTGTTGGATGCTAAAACTACCACCGACACCGTTCGTGCGGTCGTCACCAACACCGTTGCCGCCATCGCTAAACGCAATGGCATCAACGAAGTCGCTACCGCTGACAAGTTGTTTTTCATTGAAGCCATCCGCTATTTCCGTGGCGGCGACTTAGTTCGCGACGAAATGGTCTCGAACGAAAGCCTCGTCTGGCGTTGGGTCGAAGGCGACGGCACCGCTGAAGCCAAATTAACCTACGTCCATGCGCCGCGCTACGCCTGGAATGAATTGATGGCCGAGCAATTGGTCTTCGCCGGACTTAAAGATTATACCGGTTTCGTTGCTTATCAGCCGCTGTTGGCTGCCATTTACGCCGCCCAAGATACCGAAGTCCAGCGCCGCGTGCGGCTCGCCAAAGAACGCACCACACCGATCGCAAATCCTGACGAATCGCAAGATGCCATCGCTGAACGTGTGATGGCCCTCGATCAAATGAATCTTCGCGTGAAGATGTTCGGTGCCGAGCATCTTTTCCGTGCGGTCCAACAGTCGATCGTGTCCGAACGTTACGACGTCGCGACCTATCTCATGCGCTTGCTGCAAGATCATAGCCTCGCTCATCCCGAAGTGAATTTGCCGCAAAGCAAAGATGACAAACCAGGTACCGTGCTGGTGATGGCCCTCGACCACAGCGATAAAATGGTACGCTACCAAGCCGCCATCACGCTCGCACACCTCGATCCCGCCTTAAAATTCTTCAACGCCGAAAAAGTAACCGCCATTCTCGCCGACGCTGTTGGTGAATGGGGCAATCGGGTGGTTCTCGTCGTCGATCAAGATTATCGTCAACGTAACGTTGCGCGCGAACAATTGCAGAGCAAAGGCTTCCGCGTATTCGCTGTGCCTGACGGCTTTGAAGCCGTGCAACGCCTCGAAGAATCGCCGATTAAAGACGCTATTATAATCTCCGGCGACCTCATCCCGACGGTACGTGACGAACATGGCGGCATCATTGCTGTCGACGAACAACGCGCTGACACACTGGTGAAAAAGCTCGCTAAAGATTGGCGCGCTGAGCAGACCCCGGTGTTTATCTCTCTGCCAGACAGCCCTGAACTTGCCGCGAAAATTCAGACGGCGTTCGCCGGCATGGCAAACGTCAAGGGATTCATTCAGAAGCCCTTCAATTCCATTGAAATGGCCGGCATGATTGAAACGGCGCTTAAAGATGCGCAGTTGCCAAACGCAAACCGTGAAGATGCCGAAGATATTTCTCTCCGCGCAGCCATCGCCTTGCAACATCCAGATCCGAGCCGCACTCAGTTTGATTTGACTAAAGCTGCTGCTGCCTTGGCCACGACACTTGATGCCCGTGCGGATGTGCTGCGCATTGAAGCAGCCAAAGCTCTTGGCATTGCAGCCAGCGGTGCCAACGGCGACGTGGTGAAAGCCATGATCAACAAGGTCACTGACGTCTATGGCACCCAAGATGCCACGCTTACCCCTGCGGTGCGCGCGGCTCTCCTTTACGCTATCGGCCAGATGAATCCAAACGCGGATGCGTCGGTTGAGATTATTCTCAAAGCGTTGAAGTTTGTGGATGCAAAACCCGAACTACAGCTGTTGGTTCGTACCACAGCGGCAGAAGCGGTTAGCCACTCTACCACGGTTACTCCCGAACTTCTTTACAAGTATCAGTTACAGCAACGCCTCGATGTCCGCGCCCAGGGCGCTGGCGGCACTCCTGTAGCGCCAGCGGCAGCTGGTGCCCCCGCGAAAGCGGCGGAACCGATTCAATAAACCCACTGTACTGCACGACACCCTTCTGGGAGCATCGCGATTATGAGCACCACGGTCAAAGTTTTCATCGTCCTCAATCTGTTGCTGGCGCTGGCGTTCATGTTCGTCCAGATGACCCTTTACGCGACCCGTGAAAACTGGAAGCGCCGTTGGAACGAGGAAACCACGTTCTTTGCTCTTGAGAACAAGGCTCTTGCTCAGAAGGCAGCCGACGAATCGTATGCCAAGATTGTCTCACAGGCATTGGTGACCAGCCAATCCTCGCAGATGACGGACCTCGGCAATACCATCAAAAAGCAGTCATTCGAATTGGCGGAGAAGGACAAAGCATTACAAGCGCTTAGCCTGACCAACAGTAAGAATGACGAAGTCATTAATGCTCTGCGCGAAGACACCAGAACTCTTGCCACCACGCTTCAGCTCACCCGCGACTCCAACAACGAGAAAACACACATTGCTCAAGTTGCTCGTGCGGTTGCTTTCCAACTGAACGTCAAACTGGCCGAAGTTGAGGACGACTATAACAACGCTACTACTGGCTTGA
>JAYVSL010000122.1:0-18147 GCA_043775355.1 Planctomycetota bacterium | reverse complement strand
CATCATCTCATTGATGAAATTCGGCATGGATCAGGCCTCCTTCGCCGAGAAGGCGACTTTGACGCCGGGTCCCATAGTCGAGGACACGACGATGTTTTTAACGAACTCACCCTTCACCGACGACGGCCGATGTTCGGCAACGTGGGCAATGAATGAATTGATGTTCTCGGCAAGCTTTTGGTCTTCGAACTTCGCGGTACCGACGCGCACTTGGACGTTGCCAGCTGCATCAGCGCGATATTCGATCTTACCACCTTTGAATTCACCGACCGCTTTAGCAACGTCATCGGTGACGCTACCGGCCTTAGGAGAAGGCATCAAACCGCGAGGTCCGAGTACCTTACCGAGCTTACCAACCAGACGCATCATTTTTGGGGTAGCAACGGCGACATCGAAATCCATGAAGCCAGCGAGGACTTCATTGACCACATCTTCACCACCGGCCTTGACCGCACCGGCGACCATGGCGGCCTGACTTTTTTCGCCGTCATCACAGAACACCAACACGCGAACATCGCGACCGGTTCCATTCGGCAAACTAAAGCTGCCGCGAAACTGCTGGTCGACCTTTTTGGTGTCGAGGTTGAGGTGGATGGCGAGCTCAACGGTTTCGTTGAATTTGGCTTTGGCCAATTTTTTCACCACGCCCACAGCGGCATTCACCGTCTGGGCTTGCTTGAGATCGATACCGGCGCTTTGAATCAATGCGCGGTAACGTTTGCTGCGAAATTGCATTTCTGTCCTTTCGTGGTTCAGGCGACCGAGCGCTTGGCTGGGTCTCCCACGTGGGTGGAGAGAGCTGAGAATGAATGCGAAAGAAAAAGTTGAAAAAACTTAGACGACAACCACGCCCATTGAGCGGGCGGTTCCGGCAACACTCTTCATCGCGGCAGGCAGTGAAGCCGCCGTCATTTCGGCGATTTTGCGCTTGGCAATCTCTTCGACTTGAGCCTTGGTGATTTTGCCGCCGTCCATCGCATTCGGGGTCTTAGACCCGCTCTCGATGCCAGCTGCCTTTTTGATTTGGGCACTGACTGGAGGCTGCTTAAGGACAAAGGTAAACGTCTTGTCTTTGAAGACGGTGATGACGACCGGGATGGTCTCACCCTTCATCTTCGCCGTAGCGTCATTGAACTGCTTAACAAATGCGCCGATATTGACGCCTTTAGCGCCGAGCGCTGGGCCAACCGGAGGCGCTGGTGTTGCACCGCCGCCTGGGATGACCAATTTGATTTCGCCGATAATTTCTTTTGCTTTGGCCATGACCGACTCGAAAACAGAGGTGGGGAGAAAAGTGGGGCGCGGAGTATGTGCCCCAGTCGAAAATTGAAAGAGGGAAGTTTTCGCCAATCAAACCAGCGTCAAAGACGAAGAACGTTGACCGTATTTCGGCCAAAATCCCCTTTGACGCGCCTGAAACGCGGTTAGACGACCGCTTCTGCTTGCCAGACTTCGAGCCAGACCGGTGTCTGGCGACCGAAGACGGTAATCATGACGCGAACTTCGCCCTTTTGAGCGTTGATCTCAGCGACCACACCTTCCATGCCTGCGAAAGTGCCTTCTTTAACTTTGACCAGATCTTCGAGTTTGAACGGGATCTGAACCAAAGCTTGGCGCTGTTCTTCTGGCGACTGAGCGGTGGCGACCTTGATGATCTGTTCCGCTTCTTTGACCGTCAATGGATCCGGATTACGTGGATCAGCACCCAAGAATCCGGTGACGCCGTCAACATCTTTGATGGTGTCGATAACGTTATTGTTCAGTTCCATCTCAATGTAGATGTACCCAGGGTACAACTTGCGTTCGGTTGATACTTTCTTGCCGCGCTTCACTTCCGTGATGCGTTCGGCAGGAATGAGCATTTCGCCAATGTGCACATCGAGCTTACGGCCCTTGAGCTGGGCATGGATGAGCTCTTTAATCGAGCTTTCGCGGCCAGACACCGCTTTGATGACATACCAGCGCTTCGACATCAGAGCTTGCCTCCCGGCCTACGGACGAGTTCGAGGAATAGAAAAATAACGAGAGTTTGGTAGTTGTTTAATTCGGAATTTACGATTGCCATGGGAGCTTGCTTCCCAGCCAACGGACGAGTTCGAGAAACTGAGAATTTACAATATCGACGCCGAGAATGAGCACTGCCATCACCGCAACCGCCACAGCGATTATCAACGTGCTGCGAACCAGCACATTCAAGGTCGGCCATTCGACGCGCACCATTTCTTGCTCCACTTCAATCAAGAAATCCACCGCTTTGGGATGAAAACCGATCGATACTAAACCGGCGACAAAGGCCGCCAAAGCGAGCACGCAGAAGAAAATGCCGATAATTAATTGGCTCGTTGTTTTATCAACGGGACTTAATGGATCAAAGGCGAACGCCAACGGACCATAGGCTCCGTTGTAGGCGAGATCGAAAGTTACGAGCGCGGTCAACATCAAGCAGATGATGCGAATAACGCGCCCTTGAGGCCATTTATACATGCATGTTCCAAGCGTTTTAGTTTGGCACGGGAGGAGGGATTTGAACCCCCGACCGGCGGATTTGGAATCCGCTGCTCTACCAGCTGAGCTACCCCCGTATGGGTGGTAGCTACGAGCCACGAGCTACGAGCTGCCAGTTTTCGAACTCGCAGCTCGCAGCTCGTAGCTCGTAGCTACGCTTACTTGCGCTTCTTCTCTTTATGCAACGTGTGCTTGCGCAGACGAGGATTATATTTGTTGAGTTCCAATTTCTTGGTCGTCTTGCCGCGACTGGTGTAGTAGTTCAGGTCGCCACTTTCCTGGCAAACCAGCACCACGTATTCGCGTTTTTCCTTAGCCATTTTATTTCCTTAACGAGTTCCGCCGAGCATGTCGGACGGGAAGCTGAGAGCTTCGAACCCCGGACGGTCTTTCGACCTGACCGTAGCCCGAAGCTCGACAGCGCATCACAGAAAAATGCCGATGCCCGGATGGGCACCGGCCGAGACATCATTCGATGATTTTGGAAACCACGCCCGAACCGACGGTGTGACCACCTTCGCGAATTGCGAAGCGCAGCTTCTCTTCCATCGCAACCTTATTGATCAAGGTCACCGTCAAGCGCAGGTTGTCACCTGGCATAACGATTTCTTTGTCTTTAGGTAATTCGACGGTGCCGGTGACGTCAGTGGTACGGAAGTAGAACTGAGGACGGTAGCCGTTTTGGAACGGAGTCTTACGGCCGCCTTCATCTGCCTTCAGAATGTACACTTCGGCTTCGAACTTGGTGTGGACGTGCACGGTTTTGGGTTTGCACAACACCATGCCGCGTTCGATTTGCTCTTTCGCAATACCGCGCAGCAAGATACCGGCGTTATCGCCAGCAACGGTGCTATCCATTTCCTTGCGGAACATTTCGATGCCGGTCGCCACTGAGGCCAAAGGCTCGTCGCGCAGGCCGACGATTTCGACTGGTTCGCCGAGCTTCAATGCGCCGCGTTCGACACGACCGGTGGCGACGGTGCCGCGACCTTCGATCGAGAAGACGTCTTCAACCGGCATCAAGAACGGACGATCCGCTTCGCGGGTTGGTTCTGGAATGAATTCGTCGATGGCCTTGAGCAAGTCGAGGATCGGCTTGGCATCGGCGCTCTTCGCGTCATTGGTTGCCAGAGCAGCATTCGAACGGCCGCGAATGATCGGGGTGGTTTTGCCAGGAAAGCCGTACTTGTTGAGCAAGTCGCGGATTTCTTCTTCAACCAGTTCGAGCAAATCAGGGTCATCAACCAAGTCGATCTTGTTGAGGAATACCACGATGTGGTTCACGCCGACTTGGCGGGCGAGCAACACGTGTTCTTTGGTCTGGGGCATGGGGCCGTCGCCAGCGGACACGACCAAGATAGCGCCGTCCATCTGTGCGGCGCCGGTGATCATGTTCTTGACGAAGTCAGCGTGTCCTGGGCAGTCGACGTGCGCGTAGTGGCGCTTTTCGCTGCTGTATTCCACGTGCGATGCCGCGATGGTCACGGTCTTATTGGAGTCACGGACGGTACCGCCCTTGGTGATCTCAGCGTAGGTCCGAGGCGGGGTGGCCTTGGGATCGACGAGCGAGCACACGTGTACCAGCGCCGCAGTGAGAGTGGATTTGCCATGGTCGATATGACCAATGGTTCCCACGTTCACGTGTGGCTTGTTGCGGACGAACTTTTCCTTGGCCATGACGGGCTCCTGGGACTGACGACCGCGGTGGCGGCCGATGGGACATATGGACAACGGGACGAACGCCGTTGTTTGAGAATGGAGCTACCTTTGGGATTTGAACCCAAGACCTCGTCCTTACCAAGGACGCGCTCTACCAGCTGAGCTAAGGCAGCACCCTGTTTGAAGAGGATGACGGAACGTAAATTCATCTGAAATGGAGCGGGTGAAGGGAATCGAACCCTCGTCGTCAGCTTGGAAGGCTGTCGCTCTACCATTGAGCTACACCCGCGGGTGGTTGGTTAAGGCACCACGCGGAAGCGCACGGATGGTGGGCAGAGAAGGATTCGAACCTTCGAAGGCGTGAGCCAGCAGATTTACAGTCTGCCCCGTTTGGCCACTTCGGTATCTACCCGGGCGCCCGGTGATCAGATGAACCTACGATATAAGAATGGCAAAGAGCGGAAGAAACACGACGAACGAAGACGGAAACAAGAAGCCAAAGAGCGAAAGAAAACTGGAGCCACCGGCCGGACTCGAACCGGCGACCTACAGTTTACAAAACTGTTGCTCTACCAGCTGAGCTAAGGTGGCGAGACCGAAGCAGAACCTTGCACGCACTCGCGCGAAGCCGGCGACTTCCCCGCCTCCACGAAAGGGACGGGGAGGCTAGAGTGGTGACCCTAGGTGTCAAGCATGCCGTCAACGTCTCTTGGCGATTTGCTGGAGAGCGGTCATCGGTCCACATCGCTCGTCTCATTTTGTTGTGAAACAACCGCTTTTATCCGTCAATACGCGAACTCTCCGCCTAGCGCAGGTGATCATGCGCTGCAGAGCGCCAGCTTGAAAATCAACCCACGCTCAACCGCCGCTGCTCTCATGCAGCTCGCTATCGACCACCATCGCACGATGAGACGTGCGTTGTTCGTCAAGCAAACGATGCAGTTCAAGGATCGAGAGCTCAACCAGGTCATCACGCTTGACCACTACTGCCGCTGGGCGTTTGGGGCGATCCAAGACGCGATCATCACCGAGGACCACGCGCTCTAATTTGGTGCCGAGCGCTTTCAGGGCCTGAATGGTTTCGATGCCTTCGCCGTCGGGCATGATCACGGCATCGGGCAATTCTTTCAGTTGGGCCGCGCGATTAGGCACCTGACCGATGTCGTTGAATATGTATTCCGGATGCAACGGCAGGGTATCTTCCATGAATGCGCATTGGACGCCGGCCAGTTCCTTCAAGCTTTCCGCCTCTGGCAAAGTGACGCCGCGTACTTCGCGAACACGACCAATGAAAGCGATGCGACGGCAACCTTTGCGGATCAAATGACGAGCAGCCAGGTAACCCGAACGGAAGCTGTTAGGGACAATCGACGACGCGTTGCAGCGACTTGGCGCACAACCAATCACCAACATCGGACGACGCAAATCAGCCAGTTGTTTGAGGTGCGGTTCGTGGGTCAAACCAATGCACAGAATCACCCGTCCTGGGCGGCGAATACGGTCTACATCGGGACCATAAGGCGGATCGAGCGGAGTAATGTGATAGCGTTCAATTTCAATGCCGTCAGCGGCACAGCGCTCATGCAGGCGTTTTTCAATATGGCCGTACAAATCGTCTTTCGGCAGCTCTGAATTACTGCCCACCAGCAAGGTCAATTTACGATTCGGCAGCGAGCGGACGAACAGGCCAACGCCGCGTCGAGCCGTGCACAGACCGGATTCCATCAATCGACTAACGACTTTAGAAATCGTATTTGGGCTCGCAGAAAACCGCTTGGCCAACGTGCGAACGGAAGGCAAACGCGTCGACGCCGGATAACTTCCGGCCTCGATATCTGAACGCATCACGCGATAGATCTCTTCTTGGCTGGCTTTCTCTTTGGCCATGTTTTTTCCTTCGCAGTGAATCACACCAGTTAGGGGTGCGTGTTGCGCTCGGAATGACACACCACCCGGATGGCTTGTCAATTTGCAACTCGTTCGAAAAAAATCTGGCTTTTCGCGCTGCTCACACACGCGGCGAGCGCTATGGTCCAACAGCAAACAACAGCAAACAAGTGTGATCGCGAAAACATCGGAAACAACGCGTGGTCCTATGGATGTCACGCTTAGATGCCGCGCGCTCAGCAGATGACTGATTTTCTCCCGGTAACATTTTTCCCGTGCACGGCGTATGTCTTTCCAGCTCGCGAATTCCGGGTCATCACACTTACCCCTCACAGCACGTGACATCTCCTCTTTTCTTCTGTGAGCTGCCGCGCACTTTGTCTCGCCTCACCGCCAAGGATATCTGCCCATGAAGTCTCTGTGTTTTCCCGCCCTCATCGGTGCCCTCGCCACACTTTTTCCCTTTTCCTCCACGCTTTCAGCAGCTGAACAAACGGCCTTGGAACTACTCAAGGGTGATCACATCGCCATCGTTGGTTCGGGCGTCGCCGATCGCCTGCAACATGATGGCTGGCTCGAAACGCTGATTCAAAAAGCCAATCCACAAAGCGAGCTGGTGATCCGCAACTTGGCTTTTTCAGGCGATGAAGTGGTAGTGCGCTTGCAAACCGATACGGGCGGATCACGCGAACAATGGCTGAGCAATGTCAAAGCCGACGTGGTGTTTGCGTTTTATGGCTTTAACGAATCGTTCGCCGGACCTGAAGGTCTGCCTAAGTTCAAACAAGAACTGGCAACGTATTTGGCTGATAAAGCGAAAGCCAACTACAGCGGCAAGGGCAAGCCACGCGTGGTCCTGTTTTCACCCATCGCCCAAGAAAAAATTGCCGATCCGAATGTGCCGGATCCAACCGCCAATAACAAAAACCTCCAGCTGTACACTGAGGCCATGGCTGAAATCGCCAAGGCCAACAACATTCCGTTCGTCGATCTCTTCGCGGCGACGCAAAAACTCTATGCCAGCGCCAAACAGCCGCTGACGTTCAATGGTTTTCAACTGACGGAAGCGGGCAATAAAGCCCTGGCACCGGTCATTTACCAAGCGGTTTTTGCTGCCGCTGCGCCAGCGCCAAATGCTGATCTGGAGAAACTGCGCGCTACCGTAGTCGAAAAAAGCGAAACCTGGCATGATCGCTACCGCACCGTCGACAGCTTCAATATTTTTGGCGGTCGTTCGAAATTAAGTTACGAATCGGGCAAAGGCGCAGAGCCAGGGAAGAGCGGGCCAAAGATCACCAACGCCGAAGTCATGCTTGAAGAAATGGCCGTCCGGGACGTGATGACCGCGAATCGTGATCGTCGCGTATGGTCGGTCGCACAAGGCGGCAATGCGGCGATTGATGACTCCAATCTGCCTCCCATCAGACCCGTCAAAACCAATCTGCCTGGCACCAAGCCGGATGGCTCACATGTTTTCTTGGGTGGCGAAGAAGCCATCACCCACATGACCATGCCCAAGGGCTGCAAGGTCACGTTGTTCGCCAGCGAAGAGCAATTCCCTGAGCTAGTGAAGCCCGTGCAAATGGCCTGGGACACCAAAGGTCGGCTATGGGTTGCCGCCTGGAAGAATTATCCCGAACGTACGCCGGACAGCAAAGATGGCGACAAGCTGCTGATTTTAGAAGACACCGACGGCGACGGCAAAGCAGATAAATGCACGACTTTCGCTGATGACCTCAACTGTCCGACTGGCTTTCAGTTTTACAAAGATGGCGTGTTGGTCATGCGCTCACCCGATTTGCTGTTCTTACGCGACACCAACGGCGACGACAAAGCGGATTGGAAAGAACGCGTGCTGACCGGTTTGGACGCAGCCGACTCGCATCACGAAACCAATTCGATGGTGCTGGATCCCGGCGGCGCAACGTACTTGAGCGATGGTGTCTTTCATCGCACGCAGGTTGAAACCGCTGCTGGCGTGGTGCGCAATGTCGATGGTGCGATTTATCGCTTCGAACCACTGACCAGCAAATTCGAACGCTATGTCGCTTTCAATTTCGCCAATCCACATGGTCGCTCATTCGATCATTGGGGTAACGATATTATCACCGACGGCACCATGAATTCGAATTACTTCGCCCCAGCGTTCAGCGGCCACATTGATTATCCGCATCGCCATCCTGGCATGAACGAATTTTGGAAACGCCCATCGCGACCCTGTGCTGGCACCACATTCCTTTCCAGCCGACACTTTCCCGATGACTACAACGACAATTTCCTGAATTGTAATGTCATCGGCATGCAGGGTATTTTCCGCGTCAAAATCACTGAGGATGGCTCGGGATTGAAAGGCGAAACGCTTGAGCACTTGCTTACCTCTGACGATAAAAATTTCCGTCCGGTGGGTGTCAGCGTCGCGCCTGACGGCTCGATTTATTTTATCGACTGGGCGAATGCCATTGTCGGTCACATGCAACATCACTTGCGCGATCCGAATCGTGATCAGATCCACGGTCGCGTGTATCGCATGACCTACGAAGGTCGTCCGCTGCTGACCCCGCCGAAAGTTGACGGTCAGCCGGTGATCGCCTTGCTGAACGTGCTGAAAGAACCTGAGGACGCCTTACGCCTGCGCGCCAAATTGGAGCTTGGCAAGCACCCTGCTGCCAAAGTTATTCCGGCGCTGACCACCTGGCTCAATGGGCTGGATAAAAAAGATCCGGCATATGAACACTATCAACTTGAGGCGCTGTGGGTGCATCAATGGCACAACGTGGTGGATATTGCCTTGCTGAATCGCGTGCTGTCGTCGAGCGATCATCGCGCCCGCGCGGCAGCCGCCCGCGTCCTGTGCTACTGGCGTGACCGCGTGCCCGAAGCATTGGCGTTGTTCAAGAAACTGGCCGCCGATGAATCACCACGCGTACGTTTAGAGGCCGTTCGCGCGGCGAGTTTCTACTCCGGTGCTGAGGTCGCCGCAGCCAACGAAATCGCCTACATCAGTTTGCTGAAGCCCACCGACTACTATCTGGATTACTGCTATCGGGAAACCATCGAACAACTGCGTCGAGTGAACAAAGATCCGTTTTTACCAGCCGATCCGGTCTTGCTTGCGGTGGTAAACAAGAAGCTGGCCGACGCTTCGATGAAAGCCGCCAAGGAAAAAACCTATGGCCCAACGCGTAAACTCGAAAAAGCCGACCAGAAATCTTACGACCTTGGCAAAGAGATTTTCAATCGCGATGCCCATTGCATCACTTGCCACCAGCCAGACGGCAACGGCCTACCTGGTCTCTATCCACCGCTGACCAACAAGGATTGGCTGAGCGACGATGAGCGTGTGATTAAAATCGTACTGAAAGGACTCTCTGGTCCGTCTGAAGTCGGCGGGAAAAAATATCCTGGGATGCCGCCAATGACTGGCTTTGCCCCATTGCTGAAAGACAAAGACATCGCAGCGGTGATCACCTATGTTCGCCAGTCCTTCAAAAATGACCTCGACCCGGTCAAAGTCGAGGATGTCCAACGCATCCGCAAAGCCATCGATGCCAAAGCTGGCGTCTACACCATCGAAGAACTCCTGAAAGAACATCCGCTTACTGGCGGAGAAGCGCCAAAAGCGAAGTGAACCGAAAATCTACGACGCCAGTTCGGCCCCCTGCTTCCTCATATCATCCTTCATTCACCGCCCCATTTAAAGAAAGTTTTCATGTTCACTTTTCCCACGCTTCTTACCCGCCGTTTTTTACTCGCGACCGCCGCGTCGCTCGCACTGGCGTTTACGCTGCCAGTCGTCGCTTTCGCTGAAGACACCAGCGCCAAACCCGGCGTGGTGTTTGAAGGCAAAGCAGGACCCGGCAAAGGCAAACACATCGTGTTTGTCGTCGGCGACGACGAATACCTTTCGGAAGAAGGCATGCCAGTGATGGCGCGCATCCTGGCTGAACATCACGGCTTTACCTGCACCGTGCTCTTCGCCCTCAATAAAACCACCGGCGTGATCGACGTCGCCACTCAAGACAACATCCCTGGATTGGAAGCGCTCAAGACCGCCGATTTAATGGTCATCTTCACACGTTTCCGCAATTTGCCCGATGAGCAGATGAAGCACATCGTCGACTTTCTGGACACCGGAAAACCCGTGATGGGTTTGCGCACGGCAACCCACGCCTTCAATATTAATCAGGGCGCGTATAAAAAATATAGCTACAACAGCAACGACGCTGACTTCAAACAAGGCTTCGGCAAACAAGTGCTGGGCGAAACCTGGGTCAACCACCACGGTGGTCATGGCAGTCAGAGCACGCGTGGCTTAATTGCCCCGGAAGCCGCCAAAAATCCGATCGTCCGCGGCATCAAAGACGGCGACATCTGGGGCACCACCGACGTTTATACGGTGAATCTTCCCATCGCTGGCGCCACGCCATTGATCATGGGCCAAGTCCTGTCCGGCATGAAACCCACCGATGCGCCAGTCCCTGCCGAAGGAAAATCCAAAAATAACCCGATGATGCCCGTCGCCTGGACCCGCACCTACACCGGGCCATCTGGCAAAGCGTCACGCGTATTCACCACCACCATGGGCGGCGCAATGAGCGGCTCACACGATTGGGACAGCGAAGGCCTCCGTCGCCTGCTGGTCAACGGCACGTACTGGTGCGTCGGCTTGGAAACCCAGATCCCTGAAAAATCCAACGTCGACATCGTCCCCGGCGGCGACTTCAAACGCGGCGTGAAACCACACGACGTGCACTGAACGACGTCCAACATCGGCAGTTAACAAAAAAAGCGGAGGCGACCAGCTGGTCGCCTCCGCTTTTTTTAGTTGGTGAATCAACGCGTGGCGTTGATTCACCAACAGGCTCAGCCCTTGGCGGCTTTGCCACCGTGGGTGACGGCGAGTTTCTTCACCGACGCTTTGAGCTCTTCCGTCTTGTTGGTCTTTTCCCAGCTGAACTGCTTGCGGCCGAAGTGGCCGTGGTAAGCGGTTTCGCGGTAGATCGGGCGCAGCAAGTCGAGGGCTTCGATGATGCCTTTAGGGCGCAGATCGAAGACCTCTTGAACAGCGGCGGACAACACATCGTCGCCGACGGTGGCGGTGCCGAAGGTGTCGACTTTGACGGACACCGGACGGGCGACGCCGATGGCGTAGGCGACTTGGACTTCGCAGCGAGTCGCGAGCTTGGCCGCGACGAGGTTCTTAGCGACCCAGCGAGCGGCGTACGCGGCGCTGCGGTCAACCTTCGATGGATCTTTGCCGCTGAATGCGCCGCCGCCGTGCCGGCCCATGCCGCCGTAGGTGTCGACGATGATCTTGCGGCCGGTCAAACCGGTGTCGCCGTGTGGACCGCCGACTTCGAAGCGGCCGGTTGGATTGATGTGAAAGATAGTCTTCTTATCGACTTTCAGCTTCGAGGCCTTGTTGATGACCTCGGTGCACATCTTGATCATGTCCTTGGTCAGGACCGACATCTTCACTTCAGGCGTGTGCTGGGTCGACAACACCACGGTGTGAATGCGCACGGGAGTGTGACCGTCGTATTCGATGGTGACCTGGCTCTTCGCGTCAGGACGCAGGTACTTCACTTTGCCGGTGGAACGCAGGCGAGCCTGCTCTTCAACCAAGCGGTGGCTGAGAAAAATCGGCAACGGCATCAGCTCTGGAGTTTCATCGCACGCGTAGCCGAACATCAGACCCTGATCGCCAGCGCCTTGTTCTTTGTTCTTGCTCTCGTCAACGCCCATGGCGATGTCGGGCGATTGCTTGTGAATGCAGACCATCACGCCACATGAATCAGCATCGAAGCCGATACCGGGTTTGTCATAGCCGATTTCGCGCAGCGTGCGGCGAACGATGTCGTTCGCGTCGATCACGCCTTTGCTGGTGATTTCACCGGCGACCACCACTTGCCCAGTGGTGACGAGGGTTTCGCAGGCCACGCGACTTTTCGGATCCTGCGCCAGAAAGGCATCAAGGATCGCGTCGCTAATTTGGTCAGACACCTTGTCGGGGTGACCCATAGAGACGGATTCGGAAGTAAAGAGGGAGCGAGCCATGTGAATTCCTTCTATCGGTCTATAGCGATGGAACGATGGATAGTGGTGAGGAGGCGGAAGTTTGTGAGAGAGGGTTGGAAGTAAAGTGGCGGTCCACGTTGAGTCTTGAGCTAGCGCACGACGCCAAGCACCAGCAACGCCATGAGCGTTCCGGCCGTGATCATCAACGTTCCAAGGATCTGATGTTTCAGCCGAATCGCGATGATGACGGCAAGCAGCAAGGCCAGAACGCCAAGCACCGTGACCAGCGTCGGCGTGGTCACCTGGCCGAGAAAATCGACGTAGCGATATAACCCCAACCACGCACCAACCACGACGCCAGCGCTGGCGAAAATCTTAGTGGTTTTATCGGTGCCTTGGGTGAGCGCGATAACGCACGGCACCGTCAACATTCCAGTCAGTACGGTCATCAGATGCAGATCAGCCATGGGTCGTCTCCTGCGGCGGCATGGTGGAGTTATCGCTAGGCTGACAATGAGAAGAAGTGGTTGAAGAAAACGCGGTGAAATATTTTACCCAGCCGACGAGGACGTCGGCGCTCCCAGGATTCGTTTAACCAAGTCGATGCTGCGGTCGACGGCACCGCGACCGCTCGCCCATGCTTGCTGACCATTTTTGCCTAGGCGGAGTCGACGGTCGGGATCATTGTACAAAGCATCCAGTGCGTGATGGCAATCATCCCGCGTGACGGCGATCACGCCGTCGGCCAATAATAGCAGTGCCATCGCATCGGGGAAATTACGGGTGTCCCAGCCGACCACGGTGCAGCAACCGGCTGCGGTCGCCTCTAACATATTTTGACCGCCACGGCCAGAGCCGAAGCTGCCGCCGACCATCGCGAGGCCGTTTACTGACGCGGTCCACGCGTACAGCGCGGCGAGCTTGCCGATCTCATCGACGACCATGACTTGCGCAGGGCCATCAAGCCGTTGTCGTTGCGAAGAACGCCGCGCTTGCGGGGTGTTTGGGAGGGTCGCGATCAGCGTCGCGAGTTCTGCGCCACGCTCTGGATGACGCGGACAAATCACGATCTGCCAGCCGCGTTCCAGCCATTGCGCAAATTGCGGCGTAAGAATGAATTGCTCTTCGCTGTGATTTCCTGCGCTGGTGGAGGCGAGTAGCAACACGGGTTGTTCAGCGCGCAAACCAAGACGTTCACCTTCGCGCTGTATCGCTTCGTCAGATGCGCGGCCCACCATGTCGGCTTTCATTGAGCCGCTGACCAGGACTCGTTCACGGCGCACGCCGAGGCCGACCAAGCGGGCACTCCACATTCCATTTTGACCCAGCGCTAAAGCGATGTTGCGGAACAATGGCCGCAGCAACCAACGGCCACGCATGTAACCACGGAAACTGCGCTCGCTAACCCGAGCATTCAACAGCACCACGGGAATACCGCGCAAATGACAAACCAATAAGAGCACGGGCCACACTTCGAGTTCCAGCAAGACGACCATTCGCGGTTTCGCACGACGCAGAAACGTCAATACCGCCCAAGGGAAATCGAGCGGTAAAAAAGCACGTTCGTGATCGGCGAAAACTTCGTCCATTCGCGCGCGGCCGGTTTCTGTCGTGGTCGTCAATAAACACCGCGCGCCAAATGCCGCCTCCAATTTCGGCACCACCGGGCGCATCAAATTCACTTCGCCCAAACTTACGCCGTGCACCATGATCTGCCCTGGCGTCAGACGCGGGCCGCGACCAGTGAGTTTTTCGCGCAGACCAACCATGCCTTTGCGACGAATCCACAGACGGTGCGCAAGGAACAACGCGACCAAAGGCAGGGCGATTAACAATAAGGTGCTAAAAAATGCGAGATGCCAATACCAATGTCCGATGTCCGATGTCCGATGTCCGATGTCCGATGTCCGATGTCCGATGTCGTTTTGGTACCGAGGTGTGCGTGAGTTCTGTCGCTTGTCCAAAAATCGACCTTCGACCGCCTCGGTAGATTTTAATGGCTGTATGACATCGGACATCGGACCTCGGACATCGGACATTAACCAATAGCTCCCGCGATGACGTCTGGCTCTGCCATGGCGCCGATGCCTTGTTCACCGCACGCGAGATTGCCCTCCACCGGCAGCAGGATCGTCGCGCCAGCTGCGCGCAGCGTAGCGACGTGGCTTTGCACGATGGGCTTGTTCCACATGACGGTATTCATCGCGGGAACGATGATCACGCGCTTCGTTGGTTCGAGCGCCAAAAATAACGTGGTCAGCAGATCATCCGCTAAACCTAAAGCAAAACGTGCCATCACATCGGCGGTTGCTGGTGCAATCACCACGGTGTCGGCCCAACGCGCCAGATCGATATGCGGCATCGAACCATCGGTGGTCCACGCTGAGGTAAACACGGGTTGACGGCTTACGGCGGCGAGCGCTTCCGCAGTCACCAGGCGCGTCGCGGCAGCGGTGAGCACGCAGCGCACGGTGTGACCACGCTTCACCAACGCACGCACCACCTCTGGTGTTTTATAAGCAGCAATGCCGCCACTGATGCCAAGGACGATGTTCATCAATGCATGCTCACAGCTAAACGGACCAAGGAAAGGGCCGAAGAAAAGCCGTCGGCACTTTCATTGGCATTTTCATCGTCGTTTTCGTCGGCACTTTCGTCGTCGTTTTCGTCCGCACTTTCGTCCGCACTTTCGTCGGCACTTTCAAAAGACTAATTCTTCTTGTCACGCAAACCCTGCCGATCCAAGGCGCCAACTTTGGCGCCAAAATCTGGCTCGACCTCCAATACTAACGATGCCGTGATCACCAACATGCCGCCAGACGACGGACTACGTAGGCGCTGTGGCGTAAAGCCACAGCGAGACGTGTCCCACATCAGCGGTTTGCCATGTGGTGGATAATAAAAATGATTCTTCACGCGCCACGGTCCCTCGCCAAAAGAATCTGCATTCTTCCCGATCAGGGGTCCTGCGGCAACCAGCGACGGACCAGGCGCCAAACCGGCAACGATCTTTTCGTCACCATCGACCATAACCAAATCACTGTCATTAAACTGCGCTAAACTCTGGGCAAAGTTTGCCGAGCCAATCATCTGATAGGGTCCGCGTTTCGGCGGAGTAATGTATACCTGCCCATGATGATCAAGGACGACTAATGATTTACCAATCCGCCAAGCATCCGCAGGATTCCAGCGCACGGTGACTTCATCGCCCGGCGGCAGCGACGGTAGCAGAAGGCGCGGCACCATCCGTCCGGCCTGACTCACCATCGTCCCCACCACGTCATCATCTCGGGTCACCACTTCAGGACTTTTTTCCTGCTGCGAATCGGCCAACCATTTGCCCGTCAAAGGATCGAAGTCAGACCAGACTTTTTTGTCAGAGATCGCCATCAGATGACGATGATAACGATCCATCTTGAACCAATAACCACCTGGATTTTTAAGCTTCAATCGCGTGACCTGACGGTCCTCAGGAGCTTCCGCTAGTCGTACCCAATCAACCGCTCTGTCATCTACGCGAACTTCCATAAACCACGGGTCGTGCAAATTCACCCAACCGACGTGAGCGTCAAATAAAACCTTACCGTCCTCGCTGGCAATCACCCTGCGATCGTTATTTAACCATATATTCAACCGCCCTGCTTCGCCTTCAAGATGTTCAATCGTGCTCGGTAACGTCATCAGCACGGTTGCCGCCAGAGTTGGCTGCGACACGTCCATAACCGCTAGCTGGTTTCCGGCACCCACGAAGACCGACGTACCAGTCAGACTTCCAACGCAGAAACTTCCAAGCAGTGAAAATACCGGCTTGGCCGTAGCGGTTGACTTAACAATATCACTCCATCGATAAAGCAGAGTCGTTGGGATGGTCGGAACATTGATAGGATTGCCCAAAAGATCTAAGGCTTGAGTCGATTTCGTTGGCCAGCCGGTGCTAATCACCAGGAAATCCCCCGCAGTGCCCACCCGCGCTTTACGCTCCAGCGGAATATCAAGCGACAGCGGAATCAAAGATCCATTGCTTTGCACGATGTCCACCTGAGTGGGAGTCGCTTTCGTGATCACCGCAGCACAGCCAGGCCCTGCGGCACCAGCTAACAGCGTCGTGACGTCATTTGCCAAGAGCAGCGTCCACACTCTCGTATCAGCTTTGCGATTAGACACCGGCTCGGCCACTGCCCAGGCACCACCTGCGCCAAGGCAGATAGGACGAGAATATCCTTTTAACGTTACCTGCTTACCAGCACTGCGTACTCCGTACAAACAAACGGCGCCATCATCATCCGCTACCGAAATTGCCATCGCAGTGCCATCTTCGGCAATCTGTGGCGAGCCAGATAAATAATCGCCCTTTCCCACGGTGACCGTGGCAGAAAAAATTTCTTTGCCTTCAGGGAGGGTCATCACGCTCGTTTTCAGCAGATGCGTGGGAGAATACTGCCGTTCGACGATTCCCAGAAAACGACCATCGCGACTCATCGCGCTCTTATGTGGACTAAATTTTAAAGGAATTCCCACACCCAGCGGGTGGCCGTCTGTCGCCACGCGAAAGATTCGCGATCCTGAAACCACCACCAAAACGTCACCTTGCTGATGATAACTGCTGATGACATTCGGAAAGGCAAATAATGGGTCGCCGATAATCTTACAATCGGTGAGCAAGCCCGAAGGACGAGCGCTCAATTTGGTCGTGGCGAATGTTTCGGCCATAATGGCAGTCCACAGATCACCGGCATTTACGGCTTCCCCAATCAATGCTTTCATCCGAGCTTTCAGAAGATCCGCTTCTTTCGCTGAAGGCGCGGCTCCATTTTTTCCCCCTTCCACGGACAATAATGGCAATGAAGTCAGCAGTACGAATACCATGACCACTATCCAGCCACATAATGTTCGTGCCACGAAGCCTCCCAAGGATACCTTCGCTCGGTGATAAGACATGTACGTCTGCAGAGGGCAGACCTGAAGGTATGTCTGTAGCAAAGATACGCCTACTGCGACTCAAAGTTGACTCTGCTTCGGTCTTCCCCGACCCACCAATGACTCACCGACGACGACTGGCCTCGCGTGGACGCGGTGGCGCGGGTCGACCGAGGGCCTGATGAATCGCTTTGAGATCTTTCAGCAAGCTCTGCAATTCTTTGGACGGCACGACATTGGGGCCGTCACTCATTGCGTTTTCCCAGTCATTATGGGTTTCCAAAAATAATCCTTCGACGCCCACCGCCATGGCTGCGCGCATCAATAACGGCGCAAAATGCCCAGAACCACCGCTTTTCGTGCCCATGCCACCAGGCGCCTGCACCGAGTGCGTGCCGTCGAAAATGACTGGCACACCCAGGCTGCGCATGATCGGCAAAGAGCGGAAATCACTGACCAGAGTATTGTAGCCGAATGACGTTCCACGTTCGATCAGCACCAGACGGTGTTGCCCCGCGATCGCCTCGAATTTTGCCACAATGTTGGCGCAATCTTGCGGCGCGAGAAACTGACCTTTCTTGATGCTGGTAGCGCGACCGCTGCGGGCACAGGCCTCCACCAAGTCGGTCTGACGACAGAGCAGCGCAGGCACCTGAATCAGATCAACCACTTTGGCCACGTCCGCTACTTGGGTTGCGTCATGAACATCGGTCGTAACGGGCATTCCCGTGGCATCTTTGACTCGCGCCAGAATCCGCAGGCCCTCTTCCATACCGTTGCCGCGAAAACTCTGATGACTGGTGCGATTGGCTTTGTCGTAACTCGCTTTGAAAATCACCGGCCAGCCGACGCGCTTGGCCGCCTGTTTGACCAGCTTCGCCATCGTCAGCGCGTGGCGTTCACTTTCGATGACACAAGGGCCCATGATCAATACGGGCAACTTGCCACCAATGATCACACCTGGAGCGATTTTGACAGAGCGGATGGATTGCATGAACGGAGGCTATGGGCCTGCCCGTGGTCGGGAAGTCCGGGAGTCTTTTGGTTCTCCCATTTCGATCAGCTCAGATGAGAAGGGACTACGAGCTGCAAGCTGCAAGCTACGAGCTGCGAGCTGCGAGCTGCGAGCTGCGAGCTGCGAGCTGCGAGCTGCGAGCTGCG
>JAYVSL010000121.1:0-12566 GCA_043775355.1 Planctomycetota bacterium | reverse complement strand
GCATTTTATTTCGAGCCGACGGGGACGTCGGCGCTCCCAGGGGATGCACCGGGGGGTGCGCCGGGGCATGCACTCGACCAGGGCCAATCCTCTGGCGTGCGACAGAGTCCGGCTTTTACGGGGTTGTGATGAATATAATCCACCGCCCGACGATAGTGCTCTTCATCACGAATATAACGGTCCCAATATTCTCGCATCCAGACCTGATTAGGCGCAGGAATCTTCAATGCAAATTTGCCCTGTTTTTCTAAAACCCAACGCGCAGTAAAAGATTTCCACCCTTGAACGATGGTGGCCAGGTTTGTCAGAGGCTCGATCAGCACATGCACATGATTGGGCATGATGCACCACGCATGCAATTGGTAGCGCTCCTCGTGAAAATGCAGGAAGGCATTTTGGACGTACAACGCAACCGCTGGATGCGAAAGAACGCAGCAGCCCATCCCTGAATCCAACCACTGCTCGATACGCGTACGACGCTCAATCTCGCGCTGATCATTTTCAAGATGAGCCAGTTCGTCGTTGAGGTGTTTCAGCTTTTCTTGGGGAAGACTGTCGGCCAAACGGTAGGTGATGGACTGCAACGTCTGCGGAACATCCAAGTGCGGCAGATACCCACGAGAATACCAACCACGAGGAGCGCCTTCCCTGGGAGCGCCTTCCCTGGGAGCGCCGACGTCCTCGTCGGCTGGATGTACTTTACTCACCGCCAACCTCACCGTCGATTGGATGATTGCCCCTGCCGACGAGGACGTCGGCGCTCCCAGGGCTATTGCCCCTGCCGACGAGGACGTCGGCGCTCCCAGGATTAAGCGGCGCGGCAGTCCACATCCGCGCTGCGCCGAGGACGACTCCGCCGCCGGCGGCGAGAACCAAGGTGGCTGACAGAATCGCGGTGAAAGTTAGACGCCGCAGGGCGGCTTGGCGGTGCCAATCAGCAAGCATGCGGCAGTGACGTTCAGCATCGGTTGATCCCAAAACCGATGCGAGTCCTTCAAGATTGGTGCCGAGCAAACGTAAGGCCTGTGCTTCGGTCAGTCGCCATTGCACGGCCAACGCGGCGCGCGTCCAACGGCTGGCGTGATCAAGGTGCGCCGCCCAGCCAGAACCTGGCAGATGCCAACTTCTGGGCAGCCACGGGGCGGCCATGACGACTAACGCCAGGAACGCTGGCGGAAGAGACCAGACCGCTGACACCAACGGCGCGTACCACAAACTGTGCGGTAAAACCCAGTTTAAAATGATGGCCATCAGCGCGAGTAAGATCACGCACGCCAAGGGGTATGCCAAATGATCGATCACCATGCGTTGCCGTGCGGCTTGCCGCCACGCTTCGTCAGCCAGCAGCGCCGCTACGGTCGCTAACGGTGGAATGCCGCCAGCCAGCAGCACGGCGGTGCGAGCGGGAATTAAACCGGCAACCGCTGCGGGCAAGGTTGCTCCAGCGGCTAAACGATCGGCAGCAACGGTGGCGCCAGGAAGTCCGCAACCTCGTAGCGCTGCGACCAAGTCATCACCACGCACGGCGGCGTCACGCACCACTTCAAGCAATCGAGCCGCGTCGCTCATGGTGAAACTCCAGGTGACAGAGCGTGCGGTTTCGCTTGGGATTCTGTCGCTTGGGATTCTGCGCGAATCTGCTCTGCCACCGCGTCGCCTTGCGCCTCACAGCGCAACGACCACCAGTGAATCAAGGCCATGCTTGCGGTGCCTCCGTTAAAATTGCCGCCACCTGAATGATTGGCAGCCATCTGGATTTGCGCGTCTCTTATGCGTCCTAGGGTTAAGCTTATGCAGACCGTTGTCAGGCTGACCGGAAGACTGACTAAGAATGGTATCAGCAAGCGAGCGGTGAGCGCCAGCCGAGCGCGGCGACGATCACGACGAATAAGTTCTGCTGCCAAGGCCTGTTCTAATTCAGCCGGTGAGCGCACCGACCATCCAGCGACGGCACATAATCCTGGGAGATCGCCGCGTTCTGCTGCGCTGGCTAAACGTGCTGAAAGACGCGGTGAAATCGCTGATAACGACCGCGCCAGCGCCGCTTCGTCAGCGCCGACCGCCAACATTCGCCGCAGCACCAAACCGTTTGCGAGTTGCGACCAGCTGCCGCCTGCGATCCACCAACCACGTCGATTTCCCCACGTCACCACCGCACTGCCAACCACCGCAAGGATCAACATCGTCATCGATAAAGCGATTGCCCACTCCGCTAACTGCATCAGGCCCGCGTAATTCATACTGAGGCTGTCGAACATGGTTTTGAATTTTGGGATAACCCCGACGAACAGATAAAATTGCACCACCATCAAACCAACGGCGATCAGCAGCATGCACTTGGCATGCGAAGAAGCTGCTCTTAATCCGTAATCATTTGAACTTTGACTCATGCTGCGCAAGAGCGCGGGCAGATCCGCGCCTTCAGCAGTGCTCAAGGCTTGCGCCTGAACCTGCGGAATAATTCCGGCTTTGACTAAACGCGCACCGGGATGGGTTTCATCGGTTGAAGCAAGGGCTGCATCAATACGCCGACGCATGGGGCCTTCGACGGTAAGGCGAAGACCAATTAATATCTGGTCAAAATCAAAACGCCGATCGAGCGCGCGCGCCATGCGATCAGCAACCATTTGGACGTCCGAAGCGAGGCCACTCAACCAGCGCATGAGCCAGCCGAAACCGAGCACGACGTGGGCAGTAGGAACTGCTTCCCCGGCAATTTGTATCAAGCTCCATACCTGCGAAGCCATCACGCTGATTTGGCTTGGCTGAGAATCAGACCAAAAATTAAAATTCCATAGGAGTTTGATCGGTTCAACTTCCCACGTCATGAAACCGTACATGCCTGCAAAAATCGTTATCGCTAACAGCCACGGAGCGAGCGTCTGCGCTGCATGCAATCGATGGTGCGCGGTCTCTGCTATCGCACGATCCCAGTCCGGTCGGCCATCGGTGGTCGCTGACACGACTCCCAATTTCATCAGGGTCGCGGTGACGTCACCACCGCACGTGGCGAGCGCGGCGCGTACGGCAGCAGGATCTCCACTGCGCTGCGCCCAAGCGGTGAAGAGCGGCAGAGAATTGATTCCCGCGCGCGCACTGCGAACCAGCTCGGCCACCGCGACCGCCTTTTCTAAACGCCTGGAAAAAACCGTGATTCGGCGCACGAACGGGATCAAACGCAGCAGTGACCACAGACCGGCAACGATGAGCGCCGCGATGGCGACCTCCGCCAATTGAACAAACCACCAGATGGCTGGTCCATGCGTCGGCGAGCGCATGCCCAGCGTATGCCAGATGCCGCCGTACAGTGCTCCGCCAATCACGGCAACTACCGCGCCAAGCAATAAACCTGGGACGGTCGCGGCCAGCAACGCCCACAATGGCAACCAGCGCGCGAGCACCTCGCCGGTGGGAACCTGCACCGTGCGCTGAGCCAAGCGGGTTAATTCATCCGCCATCAGCGCGGGCGACAAACCGGTCAAACGAGCGGCGTCACCGCGCGCCAATATTCCACTCGCCACTAAAGCATCGGGCAGCGCCTGACCGTCTGCACAACGCTGCGCCAGCGCACCAAGAACGCTGAGCGCGGAATCTTCTGCCGCCATTCGTCGCAACGCCGCGACGGGTTCTTGACGCGCACCAATCACCAATGCCACCGCCGCGAGGGCTTCGGCACGGCCCATTTTTCCGCTCCCTTTTCCAATCATGCGCGACCTCCGATGGCGCGGTCGACTTCGACCGCCGTGGTGATTTTGTCAGCAACGAAACGGGCGGCCTGGTGTTCTAAATCAGCCAGCAACGGCGGCGGTTGTCCGTGCGACCAAGCCATGCGCGCCGCGTGATCGGGCGCTGTCCAATCAGCGACCGCGCGCCGCCCTGAATACCCTCCGTGGCAACTCGCACAGCCGACCCCAGCACAGGCGGCGTGTACCGTGCGCACTAACCGTTGCGCCAACACGCCGCTGAGCACCGGCAATAATAATTCTGGCAGAACGCCCATTTCCATCAGTCGAGGTAGCGCTTCGCTCGCGCGTCCACAATGCAGCGTGGTGATCACCAAATGTCCGGTCAGTGCCGCACGAACGGCAGCCTGAGCCGTCGCCGGATCGCGCACCTCACCAATCACCAACACATCAGGATCTTGGCGCAATCCCGCACGTAAGGCCTCGACAAAACCAAATTGCAGATGCGGACGAACCTCAACCTGAACCACTCCCGCCAAGCGACGCTCAACCGGATCTTCAATCGCCAACGGTAAACGATCGGGACGCTCTGCCGCCAGTTCGGTCAAAAAACTATGGATGGTCGTCGTCTTGCCCGAGCCCGTTGGTCCGCACACCAAGACCAACCCCTGGGCAGAGCGAATCGCCGCGCGCAAGCCCGCCGTCACCACTTCTGGCAATCCCAAATCAGTTGGTTTCGGCAACGCCCCCAACGCCGGTAAACGCACCGCTGCCCGTGGTCCACGCACCGTCGGAATAAACGACGCCCGCAAATCACCGGGGAAACCGAACGGCCGACCATCGATGCGACCGTCTTGAGGCTCATCAACAATGTATGCCGGAACCCCCGCCAAAGCCTTGAGCCGCGCCACCGCCGCCGCCGCACCATCTGCCGGACAACGCTGAAGATCCCGGTAAATACCAGCAATTCGCGCTCGAACCAAAAGGGCACCATCATCAAGCGGATCGAGGACGAGGTCACTGGCTTCGCTCAACGTCGCGGCCTGAATTAAAATGTTGTCGATCCAAAGGTGAGCCATGTTGCCATCCTTGAGCGACTGACCTATTCCGCAAGATCAAGGAAATGCGGCAGACGAAATGGATACCAAAAAAAAAGGATCTCCGATGCGGGTGTCCGCATCGGAGATCCTTTAATCTTGCCGTTTTTTCCCTATTTCGTGCTGGCTCGCTCGCGGCTTACCGCTGACGATTTCGCAGGCGCAGACTTGCCATCATTGCCATGGTCAGGCCGATCAATCCCGCCAGGCCGGAGCCAAGGCCACAGCCGCCTCCGCCCCCGCCGCCACTGCTGGCACTGGCACTGGCACTGGCGCTACCGCCTCCACCGGCTGGGGTCGCCTCAGGCACCGTCACGGTGACGCCGCTGGTCACGGTCAGGTTGCCGGCATCCTTTATGGTGCACAGCAACGCGTAGCTGCCGGGTTTGGTGAAGGTCGCCGTGCTGGCCTTGCCGGCGTTCGATTGGTTTGCGCTGAACGTCACTTCTGCGGGCGGCGTGCCGGTCGTCGTCCAGGCATACGTCAGGCCATCTTCACCGGCATCATCGGCACCCAGGACGCTTACGGCTGCGGTGGTGCCAGTCACCACGTTGGGCGTGGCAGCGGCAATCGTTGCCACGGTCGGAGGCTTGTTCATGGGGACCAATAATTTGTAGAACCCGTTCTTCGCGGCTCCGGGAAGCGGATCACCGCCAAAATTTCCGTTTGTAAAGACGATCGTACCGGTCTTGTTATAGAGATAGCCGAATTGGCCATTCCCTCCATACGCCACGTCGCTAGCCCCTGGCAAGACGAAGCTACCGCCCTCACTTGCGCACCACGTGTATCCCGCAGGACCAACCGGAAGAGTTGCCGCGACGACCGTCACAGTTGCGGTTTTCGATGTGCCGCCGCCCGCCGCAGTCAGGATGTAGGGACCGCCCCCCGTAGAATTCGCGGTGAACAGCCCCGTAGTGCTAAGGGATCCGCTGGTCGAATCCGACAGCGACCAAGCAAATGCGGGCTGGCTCGTCAGAGGAGCACCAAACTGATCATCTATTGAGGCCGTAAATTGCCGCGTTTGAGTGGCATTCACCGACGCTGACGCCGGCGTCAGCCCCATGTTCGTCGCGGTCTGATTTACCGTCACCGTCACGCTGCTGGTGACCGTCAGGTTGCCGGCATCCTTCATGGTGCATTGCAACACATAGCTGCCGGCTTTGGTGAAAGTCGCGGTGCTGGCCTTGGCGGCATTCGAATTATTCGCACTCCACGTCACGGCCGCTGGCGGGGTGCCCGTGGTCGCCCAGGTGTAAGTCAGATTGGATTCGCCGCAGTCATTGGCGCCCAGCACGCTTAGAGCCGTGGTGGTGGTGGTGACCGGATTGGACGTCGCCGCCGCAGCCGTCGCCACCGTTGGAGGTGCATTGATCACCGTGATGGTGACCGTAGCGGTATTCGAATCTACCACGCCGTCATTGGCCTTGAAATTAATCACGTCTGAACCCACATAGCCTTGGTCTGGCAGATAGGTCAGGTTAGGAGCCACACCAAACAGCGTACCGTGCGCGGGTAACCCGGTCGCATAGGTGAGCACATCCAAATTGTCATCGGTAGCGACGAGCGTGATGACCATCTGCTCGACGCTGCCTTCACTCACCACACTTTTGCTCTGCGACTGAGCCACTGGGGCCGCATTGGTACCACCGACTCGAATTGCCACGGTCGCCACATTGGAATCCACTCTGCCGTCGTTCGCTTTGAAGGTGAAAAAGTCGGTGCCCTGATAATTTGCGTTTGGTTCATACGTTCGGCTTGCGCCCGTCCCCGTCAGCGTGCCGTAGCTGGGGCTAGCGACCACGGAATATGCAAGGCTGTCGCCGTTGATGTCGGTCGCTGTCAATACGATTGAGGCGATCGACGTATTGAGCGCTGTGGTTAAATTTCGTCCCTGGGCTATCGGTGCCACGTTGGTCGACAATGCATTATCAGCATAGGCACGCACCGTGGTGTTATCGACCGATTGAGGTAGGCCACCGCTTGGGTTGGTGGCGCTCGCCGTCGTGATGGCATTGCCGCCGTCAATAAAACGAACCCTGGTGAAAGACCCAGGAATATTGGCGGCATTATCGTTGAAGGAAGCAAACCAGCGATTGCCGCTTGCGGAGTTTACCAAATCTGTGCAGTCAATGATGAAGGTCGCCTGGATTGCTGTCGAAGTTCCATCAAAAGCCCAACTGCCACCACAATTACTAAATTTGTTGAATCCGCTCGTTGTGGTTGGCGAGGTTGCCGTCGTTGGGCCACGACCAACCGTTAGCGACATCTGATTACGCTGGGCATGCGTGACGGTGAATTCAGCCACCAAGGACGGCGTATAGCTCGGGCGCGCGCTCATCCAGGCTATGGTATGGTCCGCGATTGCCTCTATGCGCGGGCCACTGAAACCGCCGGGCACTGCCGAAACCGTCTTGAGCGCGTCGTAACTGACCCAAGCAAAGCCGGCATCGCCCCACCCGATGTCCCACGAATTAGCAATGCGCAAGGCGCCCTTTTCACCCGCATCGACCACTCCGTTGCTGTTGATGTCACACCACACGTCATCGTTGTAACCCACCACGGTCATCGCGTGATTGACTGGTCCATCGGTGCAGTGCGAGGCCACTTGCCGATGGGAATTTGGCACCCCCGTGGCAAATAAAAAATCATCAGCCGTGGTCGCGGGGTCATTGGCGAAACTGACGTACTGCCAATTAAAGACCGCAGCTGGAAAATTGAAAACGTAGCCATCGGCCAGCATCTGTTTGGCATTGGCGAGGCCGACTTCGGTATCAATGGCCGCTACCGTGCCACAATTTAACATTCGATAATTGAGCGCTTCACGCCAAGCTGATGCCGTGGTGAGCCAAGATTTATAATCAACCGCATCGTATGGAAAATCCGCATAGGTCGCACAACCCGTCATGGTTAACAGCCAATAAGCAGTCTCGTGATTCGAGCCCCAATCGACACCATTATTGATCATGTTGTAAGTAAACCGCGGAGAGAAAATGTGCGCAGGATTATTATCAGTCTTCACATTCCAGCCACGCAAGCGGGCGACCTGTGAAGTCATGGTGTAATAGGTCGTCGAAAAAGAGGCGCAGGAACCAAGCCCGCCCTGGCTACTAATGGGCGGAAACCAAGCCTCAGCGGAATTATCCACGACCCGGGGATAGGCCATGGACGCGCTGGCGGTTAGATTGTTGGTAGCAGGCGCGGCAGCAGCGGCGGCCTTGACGCCCAAGATCTCGGCCCCGTCTTCGGCCGCCACGGCGGTGATGGATGCCGCGAAGCCCGTGCGATTTTGCTGCTCTGCCGCCACCCGTTGCAAGGCCAAGCGATTGGGCAAGACGCTGGTCACTTTAATCATGTTGGCATCAGCCCAGGCTTTCTCAGCAGCTGTGGGCGGAAGGTAGCCTGTCCGATATTCAACCGCGTTCGCGAGCGGAACCGCGCAGGCCAACATGAGTGCAGTGACGAGTGAACGTTTGATGGGCATAAGAAAGACCTCTCGATAAAATGAGGACAAATGGGCAAAGACGAATTCACAGGACGCAACGCCGCACAACTTAACAACAATGATGCATAGGCCAGCGGTAGCTTGTACGCACTTCAAGTCCGTGGCACTCGCATGAACAGACCTACCAAAAACGAATTGATGATCCCGTAACGTATTATTTAATGACCTTTTATACCTTTCCGGTGTGGCACGAGGTGCGCACTGCTACTTCCGTCAAACCCCGTTAAATCCCACGCGGGGACGCGAAGGACACCACATGAAAAAAGAATCTCCGATGCGGAATGTCCGCATCGGAGATTCTTTTTTTCAGCCCTTTCCGCTCGCCCTTTCCCGCTCGCCCTTTCTGGCTGGGCCCTTAGCGCAGGCGATTTCGTAAGCGCATGAAGGCCATCATTGCCATCGTCAGACCCATTAAACCTGCCAGGCCCGAACCAAGGCCACAGCCGCCACCGCCACCGCCACCGCCGCTAGCGCTGGCGCCACCACCAGACCCGGCTGCCGTCACGGTCACGCTCGCCGTGCTGGTCTTCCCGCCGCTGGTCGCGGTCACGGTGTACGGACCGCCTGTCGTGGTATTCGCGGTGAATAAACCCGTGCTGCTCAGCGTGCCGCTGGTGGTGGCCGACAGCGACCACGTCGCTGTCGGCTGGACTGCCAACGCAGCGCTAAATTGATCCTTCAGCGAAGCCGTGAATGGCTGCGTTGCTGAAAAAGCCACCGTCGCCGACGCTGGGGTTACCGCCACGCTCGATGCGGTCTGATTCACCGTCACCGTCACGCTGCTGGTCGCGGTCAGATTGCCGGAATCTTTGATGGTGCATTGGAACGTATAACTGCCGGCTTTGGTGAAGGTCGCGGTGCTGGCTTTCGCTGCGTTCGAATTATTGACGCTGAAAGTCACGCCCGCTGGCGGAGCGCCCGTCGTTGCCCACGTGTAAGTCAGGCTCGTCTCACCAGCATCATCGGAACCCAGCACGCTCAGCGCTGTGGTCGTGCCGGTCACCGGGCTGGACGCTGCCGCAGCAGCAGCAGCCACGGCTGGTGCCGAATTCGTAGAAGACGATAATTTATAGAAGCCGGCTTTTACTTGTCCGGGAACTGGATCGTCACCAAAAGTCGTTGCATTAAAAATGACGGTACCGGTCTGGTGGAAGCGAAATATAAATTGGCCATTTATTCCAAACGCCACGTCACTTATTCCTGGCAAAGCAAAGCTACCGCCTTCATCCGCGCACCACGTATATCCCGCTGGACCAACCGGAATATTGACCGCCACCACCGTTACGGCTGACGTGCCCGACTTCCCGCCGCCGGTCGCGGTGACGGTATATGGACCGCCTGCCGTGGTATTCGCGGTGAATAACCCCGTGCTGCTGATCGCGCCACTGGTCGTCGCCGACAGCGACCACGTCAATGTGGGTTGGGTGGGCAGAGCGCCGCCGAACTGATCCTGTACCAAGGCTTGGTACTGCTGCGTCTTGGTGAAATTCACCGACGCCGAGCCCGGCTTCACCGCCAAGCTGGAAGCGGCAGTCTGATTCACCGTCACCGTCACGCTGCTGGTCGCGGTCAGATTACCGACATCTTTTATCGTGCATTGGAACGCATAACTGCCCGCTTTGGCAAAGGTCGCGGTGCTGTTTTTGGCCGCATACGAATTATTTGCACTAAAAGTCACTGGCGCTGGCGGCGTGCCCGTCGTGGCCCAGCTATACGTCAGATTCGCTTCGCCAGCGTTATCGGCGCCCAACACACTCAGCGTCGTGGTGGTGCCGGTGACCGGGTTAGGCGTCGCCGCAGCAACCGTCGCCACCGTCGGAGGCGCGTTCGTTACGGAGATCGAAATCGTGGCGATATTGGAGTCAGCCTTACCATCGTTGGCCTTGAAGGTGAAACTGTCGCTGCCCTGATAATTAGTAGTTGGTACGTACGTACGGCTGGCCCCCGACCCCGTCAGTTGGCCGTGGCTAGGACTTGCCACCACGGTGTAGGTGAGGCTGTCGCCGTTGGCGTCCGTCGCGACGAAAGCGATGGAACTGATCGACGTATTCACCACCGTGGACAAATTTTGACCATGAGCTACGGGCGCCGTATTCGTCGGTAAGCCAAGGTCCGCGTAGGCATGCACCGTGGTATTATCGACCGACTTAGGCAGGCCACCGCTGGGGTTGGTGACCGTCGCCTCGGTGACGGTATTGCTGCCGTTTATAAAACGAACCTTGGTGAAAGTCCCAGGGACAGAAGCTGCATTATCATTGAAACAAGCGAACCAGCGATCGCCGCTGGCGGTATTCATCAAGTCCGTGCAATCGATGACGAAGGTCGCCTCAACCGCTGTGCTGGTGCCATCAAAAGCCCAGCTGCCACCATTGCCACGCAGTCCGCCTGGGCCACCCGTGGAAAGCGGGGTCGCCGCGGTAACCGGGCCGCGTCCGACCGTTAAAGACATCTGGTTACGTTGGGCATGCGTGACCGTGACTTCAGCCACCAGAGACGGCGCGTAGGCCGAGTGAGCTTTCAAAAACTGTAATTTACCGCTGTAAATCGCCCCCCTGCGCGGGCCACTGTAACCGCCAGCCACTGCCGACACCGGTTTCAGCGCATCATAACCGAGCCAAATAAAACCAGCATCGCTCGGCTTCCACCCGGTGCCCCACGAATTGGCAATGCGCAAGGCGCCCTTTTCACCAGCATCGACCACTCCATTACCGTTGAGGTCACTCCACACGTCATCGTTGTAACCCACCACGGTCATCGCGTGATTGAGTTCTCCAGCGGTGCAGTGCGTGACCACCAGCCGGCGGGAATCTGGCAAGCCAGGGGCAAAAAAAACATCGTCAGCCGTGGTCGCAGGGTCGTTGGAGAAACTGCCGTTCTGCCAATCAGAAAACGCAGCACCAAAATTGAAAACATAGCCGTCGGCCAGCGTCTGTTTGACATTGGCGAGGCCGGCATCGGTATTGATGAGCTCGACCTCGCCGATTTCCGCCATGCGATAATTGAGCGCCTCACGCCAGACCGCTGCGGTCGTGGGCCAGGACTTATAATCAACCGCATCATACGGAAAATCAGCATACGTCGCACAACCCATGGCTAGCAATTGCTCGTAAGCTTGGAAAACGTTCGAACCGTTATCGACTCCACCATTGACCATATTGTAAGTAAACCGCGGAGAGAAAATGTGCGCAGGATTATTATCAGTCTTCACGTTCCAGCCACGCAAGCGGGCGACCTGTGAGGTCATGGCGTAATAGGACGTCGAAAATGAGGCGCAGGAACCAAGACCGCCCTGGCTACTAATGGGCGGAAACCACGTTTCAGCAGAATTATCAACGCTCCGGGGATAGGCCATGACCACGGGGTCAGTTAGGCTTTTGGTGGCAGACGCCGCTGCGGCGCCCTTGACGCCAATGATCTCGGCCCCGTCTTCGGCCGCCACGATGGTGGTCGCAGCAGCAAAGCCCGTACGCTTCACCTGCTCTGCCGCCACCCGTTGCAGGGCCAGACGGTTGGGCAGGACATTGGTCACCTTGATCATGTTCGCATCAGCCCAGGCCTGATCAGCAGCCGTAGGCGGAAGTAGACCCATCCGATATTCCTCAGCGCGAGCGAGCGGAACCGCGCAAGCCAACATGAGGGCAGTCACGAGTGAACGTTTGATGGGCATAAGAAAGACCTCTCAAAAAGTGAGGGCAAAAAGGACGAAGATGGGAAATGCAGCGAAAAGCAGGGCGAAAAGCAGGGCGAAAAACAGGGCCGTTGAGGAACAGCTGACGAAACGACGGTGCATTCAAAGATCGCGAGGCTGGACGATTTACAAAAATGACTCAGAGACCAGCGGCAGCTTGTGCTCACTTCAAGTCCGTGGCACTCGCACGAACCGAGCACGAAAACAGCGATGCGAGTTTCGTAACGGTTTGATTTGAAATTAGCTTATGACTTTCCAGTGTGGCACGAGGTGGCCATTATTTATCTCCGCCGTAGCCCAAATTACCCTCCCGTTGCTTGCGTATTATGCGTAAAAAATCAGCCGAATTTCGAAATCCGCTGACTGCCGCTGACTGCTGCTGACTGCCGCTGACTGCCAGGAATTCTCATAAATCACGTGGATTCATCTTGTCGCGGTTTTGCTATGATAAACCTTCAGCTCAAGAATGGTCGCCGTCAGAATGCTCACCCTCGTGCCCCAATGGCGTTGCGTTAGGCAAAATGCCATGAATTACCGGGTTTTTCTGCAAATTGGCACTTGACATTCAGCTCCGAAAAAATTTTCGGGACTTATGG